>CAYSOZ010000059.1:0-7415 GCA_964432815.1 uncultured Candidatus Bathyarchaeia archaeon | reverse complement strand
CTAGAATAGCTAGTTTTGAGCCTTTTAAGGAAGCGGTAGCTTTTAAAAAGGGGACGGCGAGAGTGTCTGTCTCTAGCGCGCCAGAGTTTAGGTTGAACGAAGAAGTGTTTGGTCCTTACAGGAATCAGACGGTTGAATTGCCGACTGCCGCGGCCGTGTTGCTCGTCTGCAAGGGAAGGGCAGAGGTGTTGCCAGACTGAACGCATACGAAGAGCTTTATTCGGCCTGGCAGAGAGAAATCGAACACGACGAGTTAGGCGGCTTGCCAGCTGACTTTTTCGTAAGAATCGCTGAGTACCTCCGACTGCTTAGGGAAGGAAGTAGAATGCTGGACAAGAAGACGTTGAAGGCGACTCTTCTAGAGCGCGAAGCAAAGCACGTCAGGAGTATGCTTGAGCAACTCGTTTGGACGCGATACGAGAAACTGACTCACTTGATGACTGAGAGTCAAAAGGTGCCTACTGAATTGTTGTCCACGGATGAAGTGCGAATCTTTGAAGGCTTTGTTCCGTATGCGGAGGCATACAGCCGACTCGCAAAGGGACTGTTAGAAGGGCCGCCTGTAGATAAGGCAGCGGATACAGCGCATAAACGAGTTGTTTTAAGGTTTGTGAAGGCTGTCCCAGCAATCATCGGCGCGGATATGAAAACCTATGGTCCTTTCATGGTTGAGGATGTGGCCTCTGTGCATGTTGATAACGCTCGGATCTTGGTTAAGCAGGGTCTAGCTGTGATGGTTGAGACCTTCTAATCCTACTTCTACGCCACAGAGTCTGAACTGCGAGAGGGAGTAATTAGCGACTATCCATGAGATGGAGATTGATGGTCCTCTGTAGAAAAGGAACAGATTTTCGGCTTCGGAACCCGCGTCTTGGTTTACGCCGATGACGAATGTTGCCCTAAACCGGGAATAGTGTGCTTTTTGACGGGCAAGGTTCCGCCTTGGTCTCGAATGGAAAGATTGGCTCTATCCGCGATTTGGTTTTTCCTTCGACGAGCAGAAAAGGTATAAGAATGTGCATGTTTTCTCTATTGCAAAGTTGGAAAGCGATAGATATGGATGTTCCCAAAGAAATCACTACCTACTGTCCAAAGTGTAAAAAGCATCAAACTCATTCTGTTAGTTTGTACAAGCCTGGAAAGCGCCGCGCGCTAGCGAAAGGTGAACGTCACCATGCGCGAGAAAAATCAGGCTATGGCGGCCAAAAGTACCCGCTTCAACATGAATTCGCCAAGACCACTAAGAAACAAACCCTGAGACTCAAGTGCAAAGTCTGCAACTACATGCGTCATAAAGACGGCATACGCCTCAGAAAACTAGCCATAGTGTAAGGAGGCGAAATGGAATATGAGCGAATGGAATAAATTAATACCTAAACCCAGAAGCAATTTTTTGCGTGTAAGGTGCCTTAAATGTGGAAACGAACAGCAACTCTTCAGCAATGCTACAAACAAAGTCACGTGTAACGTTTGCGGCGCCACACTCGCTGAACCCACAGGCGGAAGAGCAAAAATAATCGGCGATAAACTCTCAACTTTAGAATAGGAGCGCGCGCGTGTGGGCTGGCTCCTGAGAAAATGCCGGTTATGCGAAAGATATACGCTGAAAACCGATCAATGCCCCTATTGTGGCGGAAATGTTCGAATTCCACATCCAGCTAAGTTTTCACCAGACGACAGATATCTCAAATATAGAATGGCCATGAAGAAAAGGTCGCTGAAAGAGTGAAAGAGACATACGTTAAAGAATACACGAAAGCAGAGATGAATAACCCCATTCTGATCGAAGGCTTTCCAGGTTTAGGATTAGTTGGAAAAATTGCGATCAGGTATCTCATAAAGAAGCTGGAAGCCAAGAGTTTCGCTTATCTTTACTCGCCGCATTTCCCATACTTCGTACTCGTAAACAAGAAGGGAAACATCCGACTCTTGCGAGGGTCCTTCTACTTTTGGAAAAACCCCAAAGGACCGAACGACCTCATATTTTTCACCGGAGACAGCCAATCTCAAACCATCGAAGGCCAATACGAAATCGCTGATCGAGTGCTTGATTTCTCGCAGAAGCATGATGTCAAGACTATAATCACTATTGGTGGCTACCGCATGGAGGCAGATACTAAACCCAAAGTCTATGTGGCGGCTACCTCCCAGACGCTGTTGGACAAGGCTTTGTCTGCAGGGGCTACCGTGAGCACTTCGGGAAGCCCAATCGTGGGCACCGCTGGATTGATACTCGGCTTGGCTCGATTTAGGAAAATTGAGGCGCTCTGTCTGTTGGGGGAGACTCGTGGATATTTACCCGATCCTTTGGCTGCAAGGAGCGTCTTGGAGGTCCTGAAGGCTACCGCTGGTTTTGATTTAGACTTGGCTGGTTTAGATGAGGAAATTGCCAAGGCGGAAACGATGGTGACGCGCCTGCAGAAGATCGAAGAAAAGAGGGCTTTGCAAGCTGAGGAAACACGCAAGGAAGAAGATAAAAAAACTACTTACATCTCTTAGCCTGAATAGAACCTTTCTTTGATTACTTCCACGATTTTTTCGGCCGAGTTCCCCTCTCCGAAAGGAGATATTGCGGGCAATTCCTTGGTTTCTGACAATGCCGCTTTTATGCCCGACGAGATTTCCTTTTTTCCAGTTCCAATGATCCGGGCGAATCCAGCTTCTACAGCTTCGGGTCTCTCAGTTGAAAGTCGAATCACCAGTACGGGCTTTCTGATCAACGGCGCTGTGGCTTCCTCTTGGATGCCTCCAGAATCTGTGATTATCAGCTCACTTTTTCTCATCAGTACCAGAAAGTCGAGGTATCCAAGCGGAGGAAGAACCTGGACATTTCGATTAGTTTTGATTTGCTTGTACATTTTGTTTTGGCGCAATCGTTTCTGTGTCCGGGGATGCATGGGATAAACAACGGGTAGGGGGGATTCTTCAAAAGCTTCCATGAAATTTCTCAGAACTGCCAAGTCATCTACGTTTTCTGCTCTGTGCGCCGTAGCCAAAATGAATTTTCCGAAATGGATTTTTTTCAGAATTCCGGATTTTTTCTCGGCAAGTGGCATATGCTGAAGAACTGCGTCTATCACTGTATTTCCGGTTACGTAGATTTTTCCCCAGACGTTTTCTTTCCTCAAATTGGCTTCGGCTCTCTTTGTTGGAGCGAACAAATAATCGGACAAATGATCTGTTAGACGTCTGTTATGTTCTTCGGGCATGCGTAAGTCAAAGCTTCTCAGACCTGCTTCTACGTGGCCTACAGGTATGCCCTGTTTATTTGCTGCTAACGCTGCTGCTAGTACGCTGTTGGTGTCGCCTTCGACTAGGACCGCGGAGGGCGCGATCTTCCTTAGCAAATTGTCCATGCCTAACATTATTCGCGCTGTCTGGGCGCCAGCAGAATAGGCTCCACTCTTTAGGGTGTAATCTGGCGGTGGAAGTTCAAGGTCCTCGATGAATTGCTGTGACATATTGTAGTCGTAATGTTGTCCACAGTGCACAAAGGTCATGGGGATTTCGTGTCTTCGTAGTGCCCTTATTACGGGCGCCATCTTGATGATTTCCGGTCTTGTGCCCGCGACAACTGCGATTCTTCTCAATTGCTATCTCTGCCTTTCTATGTTTTCTTTAAGAAGCCTTCTTTTGGCTCGTAGATTGTTCCTTCCCGCAACAGTTGCCCAAGCATCCGTTCGGTGTCAGATCTTGGGATTTTGTGTTTTAGCTCTAGCTCGTTCATTAATTTAGTCTTTTCAACTATGCTCGTTTCTTTCTCCATCTCCACCAGCATTGAGAGGACTATATGTAGTCTGTCGCGTACGCTCTTGGGTTTTCCGGTCATTATTAGGTCAATGTCCATCTTGTAAGATGATACGTCTATCCCCACCTCTCCCAAGGATCTTTTCATTATTGCGATGGCTGCTTCAGCGTCTTCAGCTGTGACTTCCTTTCTTAGGGCTACACGTGCTCTTGCTTCGGCTATGCGGACAAGTGACTCGAGCTGTCGAGCGGTTATCGCCACTGGTGATCCTTCGGTTTCACTTGCGCCGCGCATGGCTAGGTAGAAATCGCTGAGACGTTTCAGCGCTTCAGTGCCTAGAACTGGCTTGATTCCTTTGGCGTAGCTTACGTACTTTCGCATGAGTTCGATGTCAACTTGCACTTCTACGGGGCTTGATCCTCTTCTATGGATTTCAAGTATGTGCTCAGTCATTCTTCCGTCAGCTTCTTTGTCGGGCACGTCGCGCAGAACGAAAATCAGGTCGAACCGAGAGAGTATCGTAACCGGTAGAGATATGTTCTCAGCCACTGTTCGGTGAGGTTCATACCGCCCCAGTGACGGGTTTGCCGCTGCCAATATCGCTGTCCGGGCGTTCAAGGTGGCAACGATGCCTCCTTTTGCGACTGAAACAGTGTGTTGTTCCATTGCTTCGTGTATCGCAACTCGGTCTTCGGGACGCATCTTATCCATTTCGTCTATGCAGGCTATTCCTTTATCGGCCAACACAAGGGCGCCTGCTTCGAGACTCATGCTGCCTCCTTTTTCTCGAATAACTGCAGCCGTCAGTCCCGCAGCGGTCGTTCCTCGTCCTGAGGTGTACAGACCTCGGGGCGCTATTCGGGCTACGTACTGAAGGAGTTGTGATTTGGCAGTACCTGGATCTCCGATTAGAAGGGCATTCATTTCCCCTCTCACGGTTATGTCAGGCAGGGTCTTCGAAACGCCTCCGAAGAGAAGATACATAATGGCTTCTTTGATGTGCTCATACCCATAGATCGAGGGCGCTATCGAACTCATTATTTTTCTATGAACCCAGGGGTCTTTGGAAAGCTCCAGCATTTTCTCTTCTTCTTCTATTGTAGGCGGCGAAGTCTCAGGTTCTTTGCCTAGAACTTCAAGTGAATTTGCGTCAAGTTGAAGGATGAAGGTTCGAAGTTTCCCGATTCCCGGCCTTGAGGGCGCAAACGCACGGACAATACCCACTATTGAGACGTGGTCGCCTGGTCTGGCTAGATCAACTATTTCTCCTCCCACAAGCTTGACACTGAGCGTGCGCGGAAGCTGCCCAGGAGGAAGGTCTTCCGGTTTTTCTTGGAGCCGTAAATCTTGTGAGTCTATGAAAGTAGATTCCTCTTGTATGAATTCAAAAGGACCGTTTTGTCCACAGTCAGGGCTCGTACAAACGGTTGGGGCTTTCATAAATTGCCCCGTTTGCTCGATCTTACTTATTGTTCCGCATCTCTTGCATTTGAAAGATGCAATCATGACCATCGGGCGCACTGGCGTGGCTCTGACCACTATGCCCTCTATCATGACTAGTTTTCCCATTTGCTTTGAACCTAGCTTTCTAAGCTGCTCTTTCCCGAGAAGCTGGACTACTCGGACAGCTATTTTCTCCATTTTTTGGGCGTATTCCGAGTCTTCGATCCCTAGTTGGCCATATGCTGCATTGCTTGCATGTTGCAGGTAGTCATCTGGTTTATCGAGAAGTATCTCTGAGAGCCTCTGGTCGAATCCGAAAAGTTCCTCAAAGTCAATTGTGATTGACTCTCTTCCTGTTATTGCCATCTGTGCAATTCTTTGTCGATACTTTTCTTTCTTGAAGAATTCCAGGAAACGTTCTTGTGGATCTACAGTTTCCAGTTCTTTGGTCATTTCGCTATTTCTCCCACTTCACATTCAAGTATCTGTGCTTTCCACTCGCCGATTATCTTACTGAGTTGCTCGTAAAGGGTTCTTTCCTCTTTTGTTATTTTTTTCAGAAGCTGATCGGTTTGGACCGGGCCTGAAGATGATAATGCCACTAATTTCTTCAGCCTGGAATTTACGATGTCCCCTGCCAAATGTTTCGTCTTTTCGTATTCCTGAATTTTCTCGGGTTTTTTAGTTATTTCTTGTCTTATCGTTGCAAGAAAACGGCGGAGTTTAGGGTAGAAGTCTTCGGGAAGTTCTGATATCTGTCCGGCTATTTGGACACGTTCCTTCCACACGATCTTGTAAAGCTTAGCGGCGTCTAAGCTGTCGTCTTCGCGGAAATGAACAATTCCTTGTTCGACAAACTGTTCCGCTAACCAGTAGAAAATTTCGTATTCGTTTCCCTCATCGAACGGGCCAACGGATAGTCCTGCAAGTTTTAGTTCGGGATAGTTTCTGTCAGCTATAACTTTTACAAGTGAATTTTCATAGCAAAAATCCAAATTCCTGTTTGTTATGTGCATCCCCGATTTCCCCTACTGCGTCGTCACTTCTATTCTATGCAGTAACGCGAAATATAAGCCGATTAGTTTAAAGATTTAGACGAAAATTCTGAGAATTTGAGGAGTCTGGACAGACTTCTGCCTGATCGTCGAGAAAGCGCGAAGGGGTTGTCATTTCAAGGCCAGAGACCCAGGGTGGCAATCGCTCGGGTTACTTTTCCCACGCCCGGCATCGAAGCGGTATTCTGATGTCGCTGATAAGACTGGAGCAAATCAGTGTAGCGGAATTAGATGTATGTAGATTCTGGGGTCGAGTTCCAGACCTATTAAGAATTGCTTTTGGGTTATGTTGAGGTTCCTGGAGTGGTCGTTTCGTTCCCTCTCCTTTTGTCTCTTATCTTTCTTAGCTCCAACCAGAAAGTTGCCACGAAAGAAACGAACACTGCAAGAGCCCAGTCCGTAAGACTGAGATGAGTGATGTGCAGACTGCTCTGAATCACTGGCAAGCTGGTTCCCACTAACACGGTGACTACAACTAGGACGGCCCAGAGAACCATGACCTTGTTCGAGAGGAAACCAAGCCCTGACAGTGGCTCTTTCTCCGACCTGAAATTCAACGCCAGAAAGATGTGCCCTAACATCCACGTAGCGAAAGCCATAGTCTGGGCATGCACAAGGTCTCCGGTCTGGAACCATACGAGGAGAAAGTTCAAAGTAACCGCTGCAAAGAGGCTCAAAGCACCCGTGAAGATTGACTCAAGCATAATTCCATTCATGAACTTTTCTTTCGGATCTATCGGAGGCTTTTTCATTATGCCGCCTTCTTCAGGTTCCGCTACAAAAGTCGCGGATGCTGCAAGATCCATGAAGAGTTCCAGAACGATGATCTGAATGGGCGCGAATGGAAGCGGCACGCCGAGGGCGATCGGAATGAGGAAGCTGGCTACGAGGGCTACTTTGCAGGCCAGGTAATATCGAATGCCTTTCCTCAGATTGCCATAAATTTTCCGTCCTTCTCTGACCGCGGTAACGATAGTGGCGAAGTTATCGTCGGTGAGGAGCATATCCGAGGTTTCCTTGGCGACGTCAGTTCCCCGTACCCCCATGGCTATGCCTATGTGTGCTTCTTTGAGGGCTGGGGCATCATTGATTCCGTCACCGGTTACTGCAACAACCTCACCGCTTTCTCTGAGGAGCCTAACCAAACGCAGTTTCTCTTCAGGTGTTAC
>CAYSOZ010000058.1:0-7520 GCA_964432815.1 uncultured Candidatus Bathyarchaeia archaeon | reverse complement strand
ATGCTTCCCGATCTCATAGTGGGGCAGCGCAAGGGGGCATCGCTGGTGCCCTCGGCAACGAAGAAGAAGACCACTGGGAATGGCACATGTTTGACACAGTGAAAGGCAGCGATTATCTTGCAGACCAGGATGCCGCCGAGATTCTTGCCCGTGAAGCTCCCAGAAGAATTATTGAGCTGGAGCACCTGGGTGTGCCGTTCAACCGTAACAGTGAGGGTAAGATCGAACAACGCCTTTTCGGCGGCCACACAAGAAATTTCGGAGAAAAACCTATTCGGCGAGCATGTTACGCTTCAGACAGGACTGGACGCGTAATTATGGACACTCTCTATGACCACTGTCTAGTCAGAGGTGTCAAAATCTTCGATGAAATCTTTGTTACTTCGATTCTTATGTCCGGTGCCCGCTGTTGTGGTGTTTCGGGATATGATTTGGCAACCTGTGAACCCGAGGTTTTTCATTCCAGGGCAGTGTTGATTGCCACGGGCGGTTGCGGGAGGATCTTTAGGACAACTTCGATGTCTTTTGCTGCAACCGGCGACGGTTTTGCCTTGTCTCTTAAAGTCGGCATTCCCCTTGAAGATATGGAGTTTGTGCAGTTTCATCCCACAGGCATTCAGGGTCTGGGTATTCTAGTGAGCGAAGCCGCGAGGGCAGAAGGGGGCGTTCTGCGAAATGGCGCTGGAGAGCGGTTTATGGAGTTTTATGCGCCTAAACTGAAAGAACTTGCGCCGAGAGACATTGTCAGTCGCGCTATTTTGACTGAGGTTGCTGAAGGCAGAGGGGTCGAAGGCTCCGACTATGTTCATTTAGACTTGACCCTCATAGGTAAGGAGCAGTTGAAACTGAAACTTTCGGAAGTCACTTCATTTGTGAAGACTTACTTGGGGATAGATGCCAATGTTTCGCCGATTCCAGTTGCACCAACTTGCCACTATATTATGGGCGGTATCCCGACCGACGCAAAAAGCCACGTTTTAATGGACGAAAAGGCGACGGTTGTACCTGGATTATACGCGGCCGGAGAATGCGCATGCGTAAGTGTGCACGGCTCAAATCGACTAGGCACGAATTCGCTCATTGACTTAGTGGTTTTCGGCAAGCGCGCAGGTGAAGATATGGCAGAATACGCCAAAGAGAACCCTGCAGCTCCACTCCCAAGAGATGCTCAGCCGGCTGTTCTCGCAAGAATTAACAAGTTTCTCGAAATGACTGGAAAGGAACGATTGAGCGCTATCCGCGAGGACATGCAGAAGACTATGACTTATTTGTGCAGTGTGTTCCGCGACGGCGAAGGCTTGAAGCAGGCACTGCTGAAAATTAGCGACCTAAAAAATAGCATGAAAAATCTCGGCCTAACCTGCAAGGGCAAACGTTTCAACTATGAGTTGCAAGAAGCCTTGGAGACCGAGAACATGTTAGACCTTGCCGAAGTCATAGTCTATTCCGCCCTGCAACGCCGGGAAAGTCGCGGGGCACATTACCGCAACGATTTTCCCAAACGAGACGATACTGCCTGGCTTAAGCATACGCTGGTCTTTAAAACCGAAAGTGGGCATGAAGTTCGGTATAAACCAGTGGTCAGTACGCGGTTTGAACCTGGCACGAGGTCATACTAGCGATGAAAATCAAATTGAAAATCTTCCGGTTCGACCCGCAAGTGGAAAAAACACCTCATTATGACTTATTCATGGTGGAGGCTAAACCAGGCGAGAGAGTGCTGGATTGCCTAAACAAGATCCGTTGGGAGCAGGATGGTAGCTTAGCATATAGGATGAGTTGCGCCCACGGCATATGCGGTTCAGACGGCATGACCATTAACGGAATATCCGCTCTAGCATGTCAGAAATTGGTCAGAGACTACGAGGAAGACAAAGAAATTGTCGTGGAACCCCTGAGCGTCTTTTCGGTGATTAAAGATTTGGTTGTGGATTTGGAGCCATTCTTCGAGAGAGAAAAATCGGTCCACCCCAAAGAAGGAATAATCTTGAAGCATGCAGAAGATGGCATTGAAAACCTGCAAACCATCCAGCAGCGCATACAGTTCGACGATGACATAAAATGTATCATGTGCGCTTGCTGTGTCTCCGCTTGCCCAGTTAACCAAAGAGAAGACTCAGCCTACGTCGGTCCTGCAGCTATCGTCAGAGCTCACAGGTACATCTTCGATTCTAGAGTTGAAGATACCATAAAACGTCTGCAAATTATGAATGAGCCACATGGCTCGTGGAGCTGCAAAAACTATCTTGAGTGCACTCGGGTTTGCCCAAAAGAAATTCAGGTAACAAAACACATACTGGAAGTCAAACGCAAAATTCTGAAAGAGCTGAAACAGAAAAAGTAACTCTTAGACTCAAAGCCTAAGTGTCTGAGTCAGAAGTCTAGCAACATCGCTGGGTCTTTCTGCCACCCTTATGCCTGCGTTTTCAAACGCTGATATTTTGCTTTTTGCAGTTCCAGTCTTACCCATGATTATGGCCCCTGCGTGTCCCATGCGTTTTTCCGGAGGGGCAGAGATCCCTGCAACAAAGGCTACTACTGGTTTAGGGTATCTTTCCTTGGCTACGTATTCTGCAGCTAACTCTTCGGTGTTGCCTCCGATTTCTCCTATTAGAACCACGGCTTTTGTCTGTTCATCTTCTCTGAACAATTTCAGCGCGTCGATGAAATTCAATCCTGTTACCATATCCCCTCCGAGACCTAGGCAGGTAGATTGTCCTATGCCCATTCTGGTTAGAATGGCAGCTATCTCATAGGTGAGGGTACCGCTTCTGGAAACAATGCCCACACTTCCAGGTTTGAAAACGGATGAGGGAAGGATGCCAACTTTGCAGGATCCTGGCTTGATTATGCCTGGGGTGTTTGGACCAATAATGACAGTTTGGGAATGTTTTGATTGCGCTATCAGCTCTATTACATCCTTCACTGGAATGTGCTCGGTTATGACGACAATAGTCTTGATTCCACTTTCTGATGCCTCTAGTGCTGCATCTGAGGCAGAGACCGCAGGCACGAAGACAACTGATATATCCAAAGCATGTTTTGCGCACGCTTCTTCCACCGTGTCGTATACCGGCACATCGTAGATGGTTGCTCCGCCTTTGCCTGGGCTTGTTCCCGCCAGTATTTTGGTTCCGTACTCTAACATGAGTCTGGTGTGAAAGCTTCCTTGTGCTCCTGTTATCCCCTGGACCAAAACGCGAGTGCTCTCATCAACAATTATGCCCGTGTGGGTTTCGCCTCCTTCTTGGCCATTTCAACGGCTTTTTCAGCAGCTTCTTCCATGCTTTCCAGAACACTCAGCCCGGCATCTCTGAGAATTCGTTTTCCTTCTTCTTCATTCGTACCTACCAATCTGATAATCATCGACTTTTTCCTACAGGTCATCATTTCCATTTCTACGATGGCACGAGCAACCTCGTCGCAGTGAGTGATCCCGCCGAGGATATTTACGAACGTTACATCAACGTCGGGGTCGGAAAATACGATTTTAAGTGCAGTCGTGATCTTGTCGACAGAGGCTCCCCCTCCCAAATCCAGAAAGTTTGCGGGTTTACCTCCGTAGTGATTTATCATGTCAAGGGTTGCCATTACGAGGCCGGCGCCGTTGCCTACTATTCCTATGTTGCCCTCGAGTTTCACATAGTCTATTTTGCTTTTCAGCGCCCGTTTCTCTTGAAGCATCTGCTCCCGGTTTTCTTCAAGCATTGCTTTTTCGAATGCTGGGTGCCTGAACAGAGCGTTGTCGTCTATGACCATACGCGCGTCAGCAGCTACAAATTTGCCCTCAATTGTTTCCACAAGCGGGTTAATTTCAAAGATTAGCGAATCATATTCCATAGCTACTCGATACATGGTTTCAAGAATCTGTGCTAACTCCAATTCTTGTTTACCATTGTAGCCCATTTCTTTCGCGATTTTCCTTGCATGAAATGAGCGAAAACCCAGCCATGGATCCGTTATCTTTCTCAGAACTCTTTCGGGTGATTGAATGGCCACTTCTTCGATTTCCATGCCGCCGATTGGGGATGAAATCAACACATAGCTTCGAGTTGGTCTGTCCACTGTCACTCCAAAATACAACTCTTTTTTTATCGGAATCTTCTCTTCCACCAAAATCATCTTGACCGTTGTACCCTTTATCTTGATGTGCAACAGTCTTTCCGCTGCTTTCTCTGCTTCAATCATTGAAGAAGCGAAAAGTATTCCTCCAGCTTTGCCCCGTCCCGACAACAACACCTGAGCTTTGATGGCTACTGGTTTGGCGATCTTGGTTGCAGCTTCCATCGCCTGCTGGCTGTTCACTGCCAAAAACCCTTCAGGCGTTTGGATCCCGTTCTTCTTCAGAATATCTTTTGCTTCATACTCATAGAGTTTCAAAAGACATCTTTCCTATGTGAATTACCGTTCTTAAGGCACAAGCTTCAGCGGATGGCTCAAGTTTTAGGTCAGTCTTTTTGGTATTCGTCTTTCGCCAGTTCAACAGACGTCGAGTCGTCGTGACTAATTTTCTGTTTCTGGCCTTTTCTTCTGGGAGGTTCCAGTTCTCTTCCCTGCATGAAGTCATTTTCAGATGCCGATATTTCGTCTTCGTCGAACATCTCTTCTCTTTGTTCATCATTATAGATATCTTCAGTGTTTTTTCCTGTTCTTGTCTGCCAACATCGTCAGTGTCAACATGTTTCATTCTTCTCTTCTTGCTCATCAAAATCACCAAACAGAAATTTGTAAGATAGAAACCCGTAATGTTAACGGGGACGTTTTGGAAAAATGTTTCGATTCCATCGCGTTCATTGTTTTGTTATTTGTTCTCTTAGAATGTGTTTTGGCATTCTGTTGTGCGCACGATAAGTCGCAGCAATGCAAAGGCTAACCTTTTGCGGATTTGAGAGAAGCATCTGTTTCATCTGAGTTGAACTACGCCTATTTCGAAACCGTGACGTAATACCGTCTATCCGGGGTCTTTTTTACGTCTGCAAACAGACCACCAGCGATGTAGCTCAGCCAGTTTAGTTCCTGCATGTCGAAGTTAGCATCTTGAACAGTCACGGCTTCTTCTTTTGAGACTGCCCTAGCCGCCAAAAGCTTGGCTTTAATACTTGCTTCCATCTTGAAGATAGTTCCAGAAACTACTTCCACTTTCAACATTCCCCATTTTTTGCTCTATGTTTGTAATAAAACAGAAACTTCCCAGAGATCCAGGTTAGATTCTCTAAGAATTCTACCTATTACAATCATACTATGGTTAATCGGCTATTTAAAGCTCAAAGCCCGCGCACATTAGAATCCCAGCAAAATTGCATTAGCAATGTTAGTAGAATGGTCACCTACACGTTCCAAGTTTCTTAGGATATCTACGAAAATTATTCCGACAAGCGGATTGCATATTTTGTTCTCCAGTCTTCGGATGTGGTTGGCTTCAAAAACTCTTTGCAAACGGTCAATTTCCTCTTCCAGTTCCCGAACTGTCTTGACATCTTCCTCACTTTCACCTTCAAGGGCAATCAATGCTTTTTCATAAATCATCTTCGCTTTCATGCCCATGGTGTCTAGCTCTCTTTTTGCATCTTCTGAAAAAGTCAAGGTTTTTTTCAGTTTTCTTTCCGCTAATTCGGCGAGATTATTAGCATGATCCCCAATTCTTTCAATATCATTTAGACTGTGCTTCAAATAAGCGAATTTCCTTAGTTCTTTCTCATTCAGGTTTACAAATCGACTTTCATCTAAGAATTTCTCAATAGCATGATAGATTTCATCCACAATTCCCTCCAGCTCCTTCACTTTTGCTATCACCTCTTTTTTATCATTCTGTAAGGCTGTCATTGCCTTATCCAGCATTTCATACGTTAAATGACCCATTCTGTGAACTTCTTTTTCGGCTTGGGACAAAGCAATAGATGGAACTTCCAAAAGCTTTTCATCTATGAATATCGTGCCTCTCTTGATTTGAGTCTCTTCTCCTGGTAGCAGTCTCTTTAGGACAGCAACTAGGACCCCTGTTAATGGCAACATAATTACCGTTATTGTTACGTTGAAAATTGTATGGGCATTGGCGATTTGTCTAGGCAGGTCAGACCCTAACGTCTCAAGAAATCCTGAAAAGTTGCCTATAAAGGGAAAGAATAACAGTATTCCGAATACGTTGATTGTGAGCTGGGCCAAAGCCAATCTCTTTGACGAGAGTGATGATCCGATGACTGCAAACAACTCGCCAACACATGTGCCTATGTTGGCGCCGAGAACCATGGCTATAGCCGCAGGCAAAGTGATCAAGTTACTAATACCAAGAGATATTACCAAACCCACTAAAGCAGCACTACTCTGGAACATAGCAGTAACCACTATCCCTGCCAATAACCCATATAGCGGAAATTGCCCGAAAATGGACAAAAAATCACTCAGACCAGGTTCATTTTGAAGAGGTTGAATACTGCTAGACATCATATCCATTCCTAAGTAGATTAGGCCAAAACTCATTATCATCTGACCTATGTTCTTGTATTTTCTATTCTTTGACAAAGATGACAAAAAAAATCCGAACGCGATCAAAGGAAGAAAAAAGACTCCAATTTTGAATGCTATTAATTGTGCAACCACCGTAGTGCCAATTTCGCTTCCGAGCATGACTCCTATTCCTTGCTTCAGAGTCAGAATCCCTGCATTTATCAGGCCAATAAGGACAACCATTGTCAAACTACTACTTTGCAACATCGTCGCCGTAAAGGCTCCCACGAACATGCCCTTCAAAGGATTACCAGTGAGCTTGGTTAGCACTTGCTTAATCTTCTCACCCGCAAATTTCTCCAGGCTAGCACTCAGTGCGTGCAATGCGTAAAGGAAGATAGCAAAACCACCTATGGTGCCGAAAGCAATAGCCAGTACATCCATTCTTAGATAGCCACACCTGTTTTCAGAGTATTTTTCCGGTTAGCTAACCACGTTTATCCGTAAGCATAAATAACGTTTGGGATACACCAAAATCAGTTCAACCTGCCGGTTTAAGTCGTTATTGTCAATATTCTTGGTTCGCTCCATTCTTCTCTTAGAATGCTGAACAGTGCCGTGTCTCTCCATACACCTCTGCTGAAAAAGGATTTTCTTATTATTCCCTCTTTCTTAAAGCCTGCCTTCTCCAAGACCCTCTGAGATGCCACATTTTTTGGATGGGTTTCAGCTTGAATGCGAACTATGTTCTTTGCGAGAAACAGGTAATCTACGATAATCTCGATTGCTTCGCTGCCGTAGCCTTTGCCTCTTTCATCTGGAAGAACTGCATACCCTATCACAGTACCGTGTGCGACGAAATGAGCTATAAGCCCTATCTTGGTTCCATCTTTCTTCTCTATGAAGAACCATTGACCTTCAGTCAATTTGTCAAATTGCCGTTCCAAGTCGGTTTTGGTTTCTTGAATGATCGGCTCATATTCTCCCATGATGCGATGTCGTTATCCCATTTCTTCAAGATCGGCAGGTCTTCCCTTTCCATTATTCGAAGGTTGACTTGTTTCCCTTCAAACAAT
>CAYSOZ010000057.1:0-7531 GCA_964432815.1 uncultured Candidatus Bathyarchaeia archaeon | reverse complement strand
AGTATAACGGCCTCTCGAGCCGTGGACCCGGGTCCGAATCCCGGCCGGAGCACCACCTTTTGGCTTACATTAGCCTATGGAATCTATCTGTTGACCTCTTTTTTTCAAATTCTGTAGTTGGCTGATATGCTGTGTTTCCCCCGTCTCTGCTTTCAGAATCGAGGCTGTTATCTATTTTCCGATGACTCTGACATTTTCAACCAAAATCCAGGAAGACACCAGCTGCCCCATTTTCCTCTCGTTATCCGCAATCATGCTCACATTCTTCAGCAATTCAAACATGTTCCCAGCTAGCATGACTCCGCGTGTTGAATGCCCAATTTCGCCCTTCCTAACTTCCCATGCAGGGGTTGCTACCACTGAGAACTCACCGCTTACTGGGTTGCTGCTGTGGGCGCCTTGTAGGTAGTAGATTATTAGACCGTCGTCCATTTCGCTTATGATCTGGTCTGCTGGAGCGGTTCCTGGAATTACGTGGAAGTTTGTGGCTTCTATTTCGGGTGTTGAAAGGTATCCAGATCTTGACGCGTTTCCGGTGCTCTCTCTGCCTTCTTTCTTTGCTGTGTAATTATCATAGAGGAAGTTTCGCAGTATACCCCTCTCGATGAGTGGGGTTTTTTGATGAGGGCTTCCCTCGCCGTCGAACGTCCATGTCCGGAGACCTCCGGGAATTAGACCGTCGTCGTATATTGTGATGTTTTCTGCTGCTACTTTTTCGCCGATCTTGTCTTTGAAGGGTGACTGGTTTCTTTGAACGTCGTCGGCCTTAACTGCGTTCATTAGGGTGTAATAGAAGAGCTCTTGCAGTGCGAACTGAGTGAAGATTATTTTGGTGTTTTTTGTTTCGATTCGTTTCGTTTTCAGAGCAGATGCTGCTATGCGGCCTGTTTCTTTTCCAACCCATGCGGGATCGATATTGTAGTTTCGTTCTGCGTTGAATTCAAAACAGACAGGTGTTACCGTGTTTCCTTCTTTAGCTACCGCTGCCAAGCTGCACTCTATCATCGTTCCTTTGTCAAAAATCGAGATTCCGTTCGAGTTTGCAATGGCGGTAGACAGGTATGAAGCGCCAGCTCCGCCTTCAATTGGGAAAACTCGCTTGTTTACTCCTGAGGCTGAATCCAGCATCTGGGATGCAATGTCCACTAAGTCTTCTGCCCGGAGTTCGAGGATTCTGTTGTCGTAGGTTTTCTCCGCAAAGATGTAAGGTCTCTTTTCAGGGAGTCCTCTCCAGTCTGGGTCGGGCTTGCTGGCTTTCGCAGCGTTTATTGCCCTTGAAATCACGTCCTCCGTGGCACTCTCATCTTCTATGATGTTGGTGTACGCAAATCCTATCGCTTTATTGACTGCAACTCTTATGCCCAAGCCCTTGTCGATTATCCTGTTGCTCTTGCTGATCTGACCTAATTCTATCCCGACGTTTGTGGCTTGTCCTTCGTAAACGTAGACTTCCGCTTCTCCAGCGCCTTTCTTCAGACATTTGTCCAAGGCGGCTTCTGCTAGTCGCATCATTTCGCTTTTTTCAAGCACTGCCACCGACAGTCACCTCTTTTAGTCTGATGTGGGGTCCGCCATCCCCTATGAATGCGGTCTGGCCTTTTCCACAACGCCCCGAGGACAGTTCAAAATCTTTTCCGACAGCGTCGACTTTGAATAGAGTCTCGAGGGTATTCCCACAGATAGAAGCATTTCGCACGGGTTCACCTATTTCGCCATCAACGATCTCGTAAGCTTCTTGAATGCCTACCTGGAAAGTTCCGTCCAAGTTGGCTTGTCCGCCTCTGAAACTCTTGAAGTAGTAGCCCAGCTTCACGCTTTCGATTAATTCTTCAAAAGAGTGGTCTCTTGGGCTCATGTACGTGTTTCGCATGCGAATAATGGGCTCAACTCGAAAGTCTTCGGCGCGAGCGTTGCCCGTCGGAGCGGTGTTGAGCTTCTTTGCGGTTTCTCGGTTATGCATCAATCCAGTCACCACGCCGTCTTTAATGAGAAGCGTCTTCTGGGTCTGGACACCTTCATCGTCATATTTGAAAGAGCCGAAGGCGCCGTTTATGGTTCCGTCATCATAGAAAGTAACCACTTCTGATGCTACTTTCTTTCCGAGGGTGCTCGCCAAAACGCCGCCAGACAAGGCCAAGTCTGCTTCGGCAAGGTGCCCAAAAGCTTCGTGCACGAAAACTCCTACCACCTCTGGTCCCAGCACAACCGCGGATGCTCCGCCTCTGGGAGACTTGGCTTCTAGCTGCTCGACTGCACGTTTCGCTACAGCGGTGCCTATCTTTTCAGGGGTTTGTTTGTCGAACAATTCGTAGCCTTGTGTGGAGCCTATTTCCTCTCGGCTAAACGTGGACGTTCCTTTACTCTTGGCTGAAGCCGTTATTCGAGACCAAACATATAGTTTGTCCTGATCAATCGCTGTGCCTTCACTCGTCAGGAGATGGCTGTTCCCTGTCAAATCCAAATAATCTATGGTGCAGCTCCTGACGCGTTTGTCGTAGCTTAATGTCGTCTTGTTTATTGCCAATGCCGTTTTGATTTTGTCTTGAACTTGGATTTCATGAGGGTTCTTCTCAGGTCTTAGGCAGACGCTGTCTTCTACGGCTTTGATTTCTGCAAGTTTTATTGGTGTCTTCTGCCGCGAACTGGCTGTTTTCGCCATTTTGCACGCATCGGAAGCTGCATTCATCAATACTTCTGGGTTCAGGGAACCGACTGACGCGAAACCCCAGGACCCGTTTACAAGCACGCGTATTGCCACTCCATTTTCGATGCCTTGTTTGGCTGCTTCCACACGTCCTTCTTTCAAAGTGAGCATGGTTTTGTAGAGTGTTTGGGCTCTGGTTTCGGCGTATTCGGCTCCGAATTTTGTGACAGCAGCTTCAATTATGTGATTTAGAAGATCTCTCAAGGCTGTCTTCCTTCTGTTCTGGAATGGAAGTATGCATTATCGGCAAGGAATAAAATGGTTTTTGTTCCGGCTAAAGACGGGGAGGCAGAACTGCTGGTAAATTTCAGAAGAATGTCAAATTCACCAGAAATCGGCAAGATTCGACTGTTGAACGCGACCGGGGCGAGGTTGCTTCATTACGGCGGGAACGCCCTCTTCCAAGTTTAGGCGCCCGTACACGCCGTCATATCCTGGAATCACGCTTATTGATCCCTCGCGGACTCTGAGAATCGTTTCAACTATCTTCGCCTCGGCAACCTCAGACAAGGCTTCTTTTGATGAGTCGATGAGTACCGAGTATTCGTTACCGAACTTGCCGATTAACTGATTGTAGACCTTCCAGACCGCTTGAAGTGAGGGAGAATCCACGCCCAAGACTGTGGCGATGATCTCTGAAAGCGGAAGCAACCGCATGAAACCTGGAACGTTCTTGCGCTCAAAATTTGCAGGGCGATCTGCAATTTCTTCAACGCGTTGTTCCACTCCTTTGGTGAGTTTCCTGCGGCATACTGGGCATATGCTGCCAAATTTCTGTGCTTCACGCGCCGAAAGAGACACGTTACAGGAGCGGTGGCCTGTCCAGTGGTATTTCCCATATGCAGGGTCGGTCTCTATTGTGAACTTGAAACGCGCTGGATCATTGGTTCGGATGGCTTCCACAACTTCACGGTAGCTGAGCTCGTCAAGGCTGAAGACGTTGGCTTCTCTTCCGATGCGCCACGGCCAGAAACTGTGGCAGTCGCTGTTCGAAACCAACGCAAATCGGTCAAGTTTGCTTGACCGCCAGTTCATGGGAGGGTCTGAAGATAAGCCTGTTTCCAGCGCGTGTATATGCCGTGTCGTGTCTTGGTAGCATTCTTCTATGCCGTCAAAGCCGCTGAAGGCCCCGAAAAGGCTGAACCACGGGGTCCATACGTGAGCGGGAATGACCATGTTCTCGTTGGAGATTTGCATCACCGTCTCGACTAATTGCGGGGCGGTCATGTTGAGCAATGGTCTGCCGTCGGCTGCTAGGTTCCCGTAGGTTTTTAGGGAGTCGTTGATTTGAAGCGCGATTTCCATGCTTGGTGCCAGGATGACATGGTGAACTTTTTTGCATTCGTTGTGGTAATCAAAGATTGTGCCCACTTCTGTGGTCAACATGAAACGGACCGTTGAGTCTGATAAACCAGAAGGGTGATAAAGGAGTGTTTCGGGTTCTGGAACTAGGGTTTCCTGTATTTCTTTGAGCCAATTCGGGTGTGTGAAGTCGCCTGTGCCGATTAGGTTAAGTCCTTTGATTTTGCCGAAGCGAGCGATTTCCTCGATGTTCATCTGTTGGCTTGTTGCTCGGCTGAATCGGCTATGTATGTGAAGGTCGGCGATTACTCGAATGATAGATGTCCTCCTCAGTCTTAGTCAACTCAGTCTTCACCCTTTAAATCTGTCTAGTGGCAAGCTGGGCCGGCTCTTTTTGGGGAGAGGAGGACGGTTTTGGATTCTTGTTCCCGCGAGGTTCTTATATTTCTTCGACAGCTAATGAAGAACAAGAGGGATTTGGGACTTGGATGAAGTCTTGGAGATGCTGGATAAGATTACAAAAAGAACTCAGAGAGTGTTAGACGAAAGTAAGGAGACATCTTGTAAAGCGATTACGGCCTATGAGCAATTACTCCAGTCAGAAGAATCAACTGGAGAACAGAAACTCAAAGCGTTCGTGGGGAAAGCTTTGGAGCTGGACCGTTTAGAGAGGTTGTCTTCTCAGTTGAGTGTTTTGTATGTTCTGCAGATATTTGCTTTTAAGGTGAAGGTGTTGGAGATATCAGTTGGCAACATCGACGAACAGTTGACCCGGTCACGGGTTTTGGAGAATGGTACGGAGATAGAGGACATAAAGAAGAACATTGATGCTCTGAAGATTCTGGTCGAGGCTCAGTATGAATCAATGAAGGAAATCCGGGAAGATCAGACGAAAAATCTGACTTACATTAACTGAACGCCAAGAAAACTAACAGAACCACAATTCTCTCTGATATTCTTTAAGACAAGACATTCATGATTTGCTCTTTCCTGAGCCAGTGATGCGTAACGGGCCATTCTTCAAGTATATGGTTTAAGGAAATCCGCAGAATAGTTTAATTAGTCGGAGAATAAGCCTGTTAGTTGGAGATCTAAATGCCGAGAGCATATGTCTTGTTCAACGTCGAATCAGGAGCAGAAGACCAGGTGCTGACAGCCATACGAAGCCTAGAAGGAATAGAAGAAGCCTACGTGGCTTACGGAGTCTACGACCTGGTAATCAGAGTCAAAGCTGATTCGATGGAGAAACTGAAAGAAGTCGTGACCCACAAGCTCAGGACAATAAAAAATGTCAGGTCAACACTAACGTTGATTCTGACTGAAGAATAGATCCTTACATCGCGGGGTTAGTGTATCGTCCCTGATTTCACCCCGCATCTGTTCTTTTTAACAAGTTTTGAACGGTTTATGTCAGAGCCTTTTCCGTTCCCAAAAGGCTCAAGTTCGAACCCCAACAACTCACGAAATCTCAAACCCTTGAGAATTCAAAATTTTCTATCCTTTTGATAAGCCCCCAAAACTTCCACGTAGCAACTAGTTTTTGTGATTTTGAAAACCAATGGAACTTGACTCATCAAATCTTCTTTTGGGTCTTGGCACGCGCAGTTTGAAGTTAGGTTAAAGATCAACTGAAAGAGATTTTTGTTGTTGGGGGACTCCTACAACATAATGAGAAATAGCTGAAGGTATTTTTCCATTCTGGGAAGAAGTATGCTTCAATCTTGTTTGAAAGACATTATTGTTTTGCATGGTGCGACTCCTTTGGCTGTGTCTCAGACGGTGTTGTCGATAATGTTTGTTACCTTGGGAATTGTTCTGGTCGGAATAGGCTTCGGCTATCTAACTAAGAGCAGAGAAAGTTTGTTGCAGCATCGATGGGTACTCTCTTCCGCTATCGTTTTGGCTTTGGGCGCCATCTTTCTTGGAATGTTTCCTCCACTCATTAGTTATTTTGGAGATGCTGACGTTGAACTCTTTACCTCCTTGTCGGGAGTGACTTTGCTTCACGCCTTTGTAGGAGCGCCAGCGATTATTACTGCAACCTATTATTTGTTCGGTGTTCTGCCAAAAAAGAACCTGAAGAAGTGGATGCGGTGGACGGCAGTGTTCTGGGTAGCCAGCACTGCTTTGGGTATGTTCTTGTTCCTTCAAATGCAAGGCTTGCTGCCATGGATGCCTGGAATGTAGAAGATGGGTTGGTGAGAGACTGTTCAAGTCGCCCGCGCTTAGCTTTGATTATTGTTCAATCTATTTCTTGTTTTGTTCAATTTCCTTGTGATTGACAAAATTGCATGAAACTCCGTTCTGAACTTGTTCTCTTGTTTCTGTAGACAGGCTATTGCGGAAATTACAGTGTATCAGTTTTTCACAAGTTAAGCACTCTGCTGCCATTTCCTGAGAGGCCTGACCCTTCGAAGAGAGGGTTGAATTGCCAGAAGGTGAGGGCGTGTTTGTAGTCGCAGGTTTGTGTTCTCCAGTGTTCAAAATTGGTTTTTCTATGCGACTTGTTTCTACTGGGGTTTCATTCATTCTTTCTATCTTCGGCTGCTGCTTCTCTATTCGGCTGTCAGTCGCCAACTCTCCAGGGAAAGATGCTGTTCCACTCTTTCTAGCCCGAGCTTCAGCATTAGAGACCGCTTTCTTCATGCCGGTTCCAATCTTTGACCCTGCAGCCACAGTTTTCTTCTTTACGATTTCGCCAAAACGGCGCAATGCAAGACTTACTATGTTGGTCACCAGATTAGTCTCAGAGTTCAACAGGATGACTCAAAAGAGTTGTGAATTGACAATAAGAACTCCGACTTTATGATTTTCGTTTAGTGTAGAAGGATTTTTTGGAAGAGTTGACGACGTCAAGAACCTTTACTTGGAGTCTGGCGCCAAATTCACCGAAAGAATTGAAGGCTGTAAAAAGATGTCGTCATTCTCTGCGCGCGCGTCACTAAAGTCTTCTCTTCCAAAAAACACGCTAGATTTTAAAGCTCTAACATGTAATATGGAGCAACTATTAACTCGCCAAGACCATGAATGAAAGGCGTTTACGATAGGCGAAACAATTGAAGTTCACCACAAATTCCTTGTCACAGGAATCGTCCGTGTTTCTGAATTTGATCCGTTTTGTGGCCTGCGAGATGGTGGTCCTCTGCCACTTTCTAACGAAATATCAGTCTCCCGTTGGTCAGGTGTCATTCAGGCTGGGCAGCACGCTGGGCGGAGTGGCGGTGCTACTGTTCTTCGCCCTTTCGGGGATGTTGATCTGCTACTCCTTGTTGCGAAAGCTGGGGAATCCGATGTATAGGTTCAGAAATTTCTTTGTTGACAGGTTTAGCCGCATATATTCTGGGCTGGTGCCCGCGATGCTTGTTTCGGCGTTTTTTGCTGCTTTGATTTACGTCACAAACTACTCGTATTTCGACTATTTGTCCTCGATGCAGTCTCCGCCTTCACTTTTGACCTTCGTCATGACCTTGACAATGTTGCAGCGGTTCCCAGTCGCTTTCTTCAATTCTCTCATCTCACCATTCG
>CAYSOZ010000056.1:0-7566 GCA_964432815.1 uncultured Candidatus Bathyarchaeia archaeon | reverse complement strand
GCTGGAAGCACAGGTAACGGTTACGTCAAAAGGCGGCTTCTGGTGAAAAGCATTCCCGTCACTTCCCAAGAAAGTGAATCTAGAGTGAATACTATATCTTAAGTCGGTTACCTTCTTGTGTCAAAAGGTGGCATTCTGCTGGTGATTTTGATTTGATTGAATTACCGGGCATAGTACTCAGAGTATTTTCCCCGTCATACTTCATGGTCGAAAGAACGCTTTAAAACTAGGAACTTTTCAGAGATTCCTCTTCTTCACTCACGTCTAAAATTAGAGTCTCGGAAACCGATGTTGAAGGTTGCGACTCATCCTCCGGTTCTGTTAAGCAAGAGTGTTTGCACTCTACTATTTGGCGACAGCTTAGACATTCGTCAGGGATCGGAGCGCCCCGCGGCAGCGACTTTAAGTATCCAAAATCGTGTTTGCACTCAATTCCTTCGTCGCTTTTCTTTTCCGCCACTCTTTCTGTGACTGACTCGGGCAACTCAGTCTCCTCCTGAGGCTCCGTCACAGCGGCGGTTGCTGGAGGCATGAATTTCTCAGCCAAATTCTTTGTAATTCTTCGCGAATATGTGTAAATTCCACCCAGAAGAATACTAAGCGCAAGTAGTCGACTAAGATATGCAACCTCAACGCTGAAGGCGAACGTTAAGCCAAGATCATTAAAAATGGCCAAAACAGAACCCGCGAAGAAGAATAGACCGGACATCAATACTGGAATCCAAAAAGATTTGCCGACATCCAAATGTTTAATGGCTCGCAGAGTTCTCCAGCTGAGTACACTCAGCACAAGAGCGATGCCTGCAAGGGGAACTTCAAGAATCAGTACCATGACAGATCCAGCGTTAGCATCTCTCAGCTACCGAATAAAAATATTGTTAAACGTCACTAAGTATTCAAAGTACTCAACAGAATTGTTCGGCATCAGCTTCGCAACACTAGTGTTCTCTGGTCTTCAGCTTCTTCAGCTTCACCCTTTTGTTGTCTCAGTCTATTCCTAATTTCTTGAAGCGTGCCCTCTATTGACTGCCTCTCCTCCTCAATCCTGCTACGTATGTTACAAAGCCCCCTTAGGTCATCAAAGCTTAAATCAGTGATACCTTCCTCTGCCATCTTAGAGGCAAGTGCAATGTCCTGTTTTGTGGGTTTCTCGCTGAAGCGCTTATCCTCAATGCTGTGCCTCAACATCTGCAGGAGCGTTGCATAAGGATAAACAAGGCAGGGAATCAAGACATGATCGCGTAGGGTCAACTTGTCAAACTGCTTCTGAGCCTGCATTTCTCCTTCCGAGATTACCTCATGAGCGCTGTCCGTGCGCAAACCAAATTTACGCTCTTCTTCCTCCTTTTCGGTGGGCAGTCTCAAAAGTTCCCTTATGGCAAAGTATCTTCGTTGCCCGTCGATAACCAAGTACTTGCCCTTGCCGTAGAAGAAATCCAGTCTCTCGTGCATTTCTGCAACTTCAAAAGGCTTCAGCAATCCGTACTTTGCTATTGAAAGCCTCAGCTCTTCCACATCTGCCTTCCGGAGGATCCTTGAGGCTTTGGATTTCTTGGGGCCAGTTTGATCGAAACTGGCTAAATGAGAATTTCTAATGTTATAGTTTTGTTGCTGTGAGGCAGCTGTGTCGAGACACACGTTCCAAGGGATGGCAAGTTCTGCGAAAGGAAGGTATTTGAATTCGATGCTCTTTCCTAATTTGATCATTTCGATTTCTGATGGATTATCATTGGTGGCTGTCAGGAGAGCGACCCCCAATCATATATGGTATATTATTATTCACTATAATATATCAACTTTGCCCCGATAAAGCCAAACAACAACAAATCCTAATCACAAAACAATCAAAGATTTCCTAAGGACGCAACCTTCAACCCCTGTAAACATCATTATTGCCAAATTGGCTTAGCTGCCTAGTCCTCCCAGCCTTTATGAATTCGCGCGCACACACTGCTCAACAATAACAAGCTTTTTACATTGAAGCGACCATATTGCTTTCAAGTGAGGTTTCCCTTTGATATATGCTCAATCACGAATTAGTTTGGGCATTCAGATAGTTGTCCTCGGTCTATTGTTAACCGCTGTCTTTCTGAAGACCCAGAAGAAATATAAGCTGCATGGAACGGTCATGCTCTCTGCCGTAGTGCTACATATAACATCCATATTGGTTGTAATGGTCCCTTCATTCGGAGCATTCTTCAGCGCGCCTGGTTCAGTAGACTATGCAAATATCTTTACGATATTGACCCTGGTTCATGTTGTCTCAGGACTTCTAGCTGCACTGCTCGGCATTTGGCTCGTGAGTTCGTGGCACTTCCAAACAAACCTGCAGCCATGTTTCGGGAGGAAGCGCTTCATGGACGTCACTATTGTCCTGTGGTCGCTAGCAATCGTCTTGGGTATTGTCCTTTACCTGACAATCATCCAAGCTACCTAACCCTGAAACAAAGTTTCCTTCTCAGCCCCTTCCTTCTCATCCCAAAAGCGAGCAGCTGAAGGCACAAAAGCGAAAAACTACTCAGAAGAAATATAAGGCTGACGCTGCCCGTTTTACATAGTAGAATGGAAAAGCCAAAACGTTCTAAGGACATATTGATTGCAGGAATTGCTCTGCTGCTCCTCATGCTTGTCGTTGCCGCCATTTTCTGGGAAAAATCGCCGACAACATTGTATCCTCAAGAAATTCGAGAATATGAGGGCCAAAACCTTTCATCCATAGGCGACTTCAGAGAAAACTCCATCAGGGGACCTCAGCATGTGAATGCCTCAACCTACCGCCTCAGGATTGCGGGACTGGTAAACACTTCTAAGGAATACACTTACGACGAAATCGTCAGCAGCTTCCAAAAATACCAGAAAGTAGTCACGCTTCACTGTGTCGAAGGCTGGTCTACGAAAATCCTCTGGGAAGGCTTCCTATTGAAAGACCTTCTACAGGAAGCAGGCATAAGATCCGAAACAAAGGTTGTCATCTTCAGAGCTTATGATGGTTACTCAACCTCTCTCCAGTTGGACTACCTCTTGGAGAACGATATACTGTTGGCTTACAAAATGAACGGTCTTGTTCTTCCGCCTGAGAGAGGATTTCCCCTTCAACTTGTCGCAGAAAGCAGGTACGGCTACAAATGGATAAAATGGATAACCGAAATAGAACTGACTGACGACGCAAACTACTTGGGCTACTGGGAAAGCAGAGGCTACCCCAACGATCCAGTTGTTCCAGACAATTCCGCCCCATGAACTGCGGAGAAAAGCTTGCTCCGACTCATTTAGTGAGTATAGAGCGATACCGCCCTTGCTATAGAACGTTTAAATCTCTATGGAAAAGTCATGGTGCGCGCTTATCCGGATAGCTTAGGTGATTCGGGGTTTACTTTATGGCCAACTTTATCAGCAAGCTCGGTTCAGAGCTTCAATCAGCCGAAACGCCGCTATTTCGCCTAGAACGGCCAAGTCTTCGGTCGGCAGATAGCGACTTGCTGAATCATCGAATAATATGTTTGCCTCAGCAGGAAATTCGCTCTCTTCCCATAAGATTATCACAAGCGGTATTCGCGGCAGCCCGAATATTTCCGCTGCAGAATCACCGTAGTCCTTGGCAACTCCGCCTAATACTGTAACGCAATCGACGAGCATTTGAGGTTTCTGACCGAAAGCCTCAGCGATGGGCTGCACTGCTCTACGCAAGAAAGCCCGCTCATAAGCTTGCCCGCCGGGCAGACCGGAAAACTTAACCAGATGTCCCGCTCGTTCGGTCGGCTCAGCTCTGCTGTAATGAAGTAATAGTGTCTGAAGCCCCTCATATTCTAATTGCGCAATTTTCAAAGTGTTTTTCAATGAATCATACATCTCCCCTGCCAACAAGTCTACAACGTAGCCCAAGAACTCAAAGCCACTGTCTGACCCCGAAAGGAGCATCAAGCGCTGTTTTTCGCGGGTTCCAAACTCCAGCCGCAAGTACGTTACCCTCAGAGTATTCTGCGGGCTATAAAAGAAAAAGTTGTGCCTGAGTCAGGTTGAAACAAGCTCTACTTCCTCTTTGATCGTCCGGATTATTTCTCTAGGCAGACCTGTTCTCACGGCAAGTGCAGCCGAATCCTCCTTCAAGATCTGACTTATAAGCACCAATCCGGAATCAACAAGCTGCATCCTCATTTCCGCCTTTAAGCCTCTAACGCAGCTGAGGGGATAAAGATCGTTCTTCTGAATTATATCACGAAGACCAAGATCAGCAGGAGTACTCCACCCAATCTGTAGTATGTTCCTGCAAGCCCCGTAGCGCAAAGCTTGCTCAGAGTATTTCGTGTTAGTGACAATCATTGCCTTGTCAATCTTCAAATTGGTCAAGCCTTGGTTGAAGCCTTCCGTCACGTCTTCCAACAAGGCTCTCGCTATGCGACTTTCATCCAATCCTGTGAAAGTGTGATAGTTGTAATGGTGCTTTGCCTCAACGAAATATGTGACACCATTTTTTCTTGCGATCGCGTCAACCTCATGCTCAACACATTTTCCCTTCAATATCCTGTTTGAATCAACTTCAAACCCAATGTTTGCCAGCAAGATCTGGACGAATATCTCGAACTCAGGTTTCGAATTCATCAAGCTCAGGCCCCTTCTTAAGTCATACAACCGGCTAGCCTGAGGCCTGTATTTGTGGATAAACTGGAAAATCATCTGCAGAACCTTGGTCGTCGGAATTCCATCGTAGACTCGGCTTTCGATTTTTCCGGCGATTTCCTCCGCCTCATATCTGGTTGCTCCCATTCGCATACAAGTACCAATAATCTTATCTCTGTCGAACTGCTGCCTTGACCCGTCAGCCTTGGTGACCATAAACTTCAAAAGGGTTTCACCTTGCTCAAACTTAATTGTTGTGAATCCACATAAGGCTTATTCAATTTAGCTCTCAGCTCATTAACCTGCAATTCTGCTGATGCAACACTTGCTTCTGTCCACAACTCCTTGGACTAGATATTGGATATGTTTTTAAGGATTGAAACTGTGAGAATGCAAGCTGATACAGATGTACTTCAAACAGGTTCAGCAACACGGCGACAACTTCTCATACATCATTGCGGATGAAAAAACTCAAGACGCAGTCGTTGTAGACCCAAGCTATAATGCCGGCGAAATAACCCGCACGCTGAGAGAGAAAGGGCTCCGTCTGAAATATCTTTTCATAACACACGGACATTCTGACCACACCGCTGGGAATGAGGAATTGTGTTTCAATTTCGGAGCCAAAACCGTCGCTCACAAACTATCAAAGATCAAACCAGACCTCAGCGTTGAAGACGGCGATGTGGTTCTCCTTGGCACGATCGAGATCAAAGTGATGTACACTCCCGGACACACTCCCGACGGAATATGTCTTCTCGTTGATGGAAAAAAACTTTTGACAGGTGACACATTGTTCGTGGGTAACTGTGGCAGAACTGACATGCTAGGAGGAGACTCGGCAACCCTATACCACAGTCTATTCGACAAACTGTCGAAACTAGACAATGACGTCGAAGTATATCCCGGACACGACTATGGACCGAGACCCCGCTCAACAATCGGAGAAGAACGGCGGACAAACTACGTCCTTAAGCCCCGGAGCGTCGAAGAGTTTGTAGAGTTCATGCTCACGCCGTAGATTTTACCCCATGAAGTGGCAGGGAAAAGATTCGCTATTTATCATGAGATCCCCCATAGATTTGAATGCTTATCAAGACACAACAAAACAAGCACGAAAACGACTGTTAAAAATTCAACTGAGTTATGATGCAATTTCCATAACGGTTAATGTTCGTCCCAATATTATGGGCGAACCGTTTTCTCGGAGGAATTGAACCTCTACAGCGTGGGCGCCAGAGCTTAGCGGCTCAGTCAAGAATTCTATGTGAGAAGGTAAAGTGAAATTTCCTGTACTTGATGGAACGCTTCCTATCGAACTAGCAGATACTATGCTGCTGGAGACGCTGTCTATAACGACTCTGATCCAAAGGGATCCAGGAGGCAACAAAGATACAGTTGTAGTAAACTCGATAAAAAGTCTGGAGCTCGCTGTTGTTGTCATCGTAGTGGTCATCGAAGAATCGATCATGGACATGCTGAACCATTGATTCGCAACATAGCTGAATGTGTCTTGTGCCGTGTTATTTCGGTTTTGAACCACCTGCATAATTGAGTCAGTTCCATCTATACCGGGTATGCCTTGTTGTCCCGGAATCCCCTGTGAACCTGCAGCCCCAGTTGCTCCTAGTAATCCTTGTTCGCCCTGAGGTCCGGCGGCGCCTGTTGCACCTGTTGTGCCTGTTTCCCCCTGTTCTCCCTGTATCCCTTGGGGTCCAGGGTTACCGGTGAGAAAGCTGCCTGCTATTCCTCCTGAAAGACCTGTGAGGAGACTCACAGCGATTATCAGTACCATAGCATTTTTTGGGCTTATATCATCTAGTCCCATTGGGGCACCATTTCAGACATGGGTTAATTGGTATGTGGATACCTTATCGAACCAACTATATTGAATCTTAATAAATATTATTACTAACATGTCTAACGCCGCTACAGTTTCCTCACAGAAAAAGTCGAAAGGAATCACGACATTGGACCTCCGAATTTCCTCAACCTCGCGTTTCTCCTAAGCCCATGCCTACTTCTATCTCGATTGACTCAATTTCTCAAACGTGGTGAACTCGCAGTTCGAACTAAGATTCTCTACCAGATTTACAAAGGATTCCACGTTGACCTGATTCAATTCCCCATCACGCACAAATTCTTGTGGGTGAGTAACGATTGCAGCGTACCCAAACAACTCAAAGCTTCTTTCAACCTCGCCCACGACAACCTCAGCACTCTTCATCTGCCATACGCCATCTGAAAGAATCGACAATTCCACCGTTGCAGGTATATTCTTTACTTCTGAACTAAAACCCGGTTCATCAAAGTCTCCACAAGTTGAAATAATACTGCATGATTCTTCACACATCGCAGAAATCGTGTCATCGTTATAGCTGAACATTGGCGGAATCAGCAATCTCGCGTCCACATCGAGTAGCTGCCTTATTCGACTTTTCGCTTGAAATAATATGTCTCTTTGCTCCGTAAACGAAAGAACTGCCAAATCTTCATGTCGCCAACCGTGAATACCCACCTCAGATCCAGACCCAACTGCAAATCGTACCGCATCAAGAATCTCGAAGTCCTCGCCAAACATTCCTGAAACAACACCTAGACTCAGCACAAGGTCCGTGTCAATACTGTAATTTAGGAGTAATAGTTGAGCATCTCTGAATGCAAAATCCTGAATGTCATCCACACGCAAGACAACATAACGCGTTGGACGTGCCCTCAACAACCCAGCAGTAATAGCGAAAAGAGACACCGAAATCAAGATTAATGCGGGAAAAATTACCGAGAATCGTTTTCTTGAGCCTAACACAGTCAGATCACGACGGCATATCCGGTTTTTTCTATCTTGTCAGCCACCCATTTTTCCTAAGACTCGAAAGTGCAGGAAACAAAACCCATGGAAGTATTGTTGCAGAGATCAAATTCATTAAGGGTTTGTACATCCATCTCTTC
>CAYSOZ010000055.1:0-7599 GCA_964432815.1 uncultured Candidatus Bathyarchaeia archaeon | reverse complement strand
AAGTATGAATTCACGCCTGGGACAAAGTAGCCCGGGAGAGATTCGAACTCTCGTCGGCGGGTCCAAAGCCCGCTATGCTTGACCACTACACCACCGGGCTCCGACTTGTGCATTAGGCTTTAAAGTGGCGTGTCTTTTACTAATAAGCATTCTCGCACGTATCAAATCTTCTTTTACCGTGTTAGAGTGATGGTTTTTCCCATAAAGAATTTAACTCGATTTGCTGATGTTGAATGAGTTATGCAACATTATGTGAAGGTACAGATTTGAAGTTTAACTCTAGGCGTATTGCGCGAATCTTGCTCCAGATAGTCATCATGGTAGCGATATTTGCAGCTTTGTTGTGGTATGTTGGATTAGGATCCCTCTACAACGCCATATTAGACATCAAAGCGGAATTTCTGCTGCTTGCATTCCTAGCTTACTTCGGTATCAATTTATTGTTCACATTGAGACTCAAGATAGTCTTGGCAAAAGACGGTGTCAAAACCTCTTTTTTTAGAACCTTGCTTGCCCAATATGCAGGAATGTTAACGAGCGATGTTACTCCCGGGCGCTCAGGTTACTTTCTGATGCCTCTCTATCTCAAGGACCAGGATGTGCCAACCTCTAAGACTCTGTCAACTATTTTGGGGATTCAGACAATCGAGTTTTTGGCCAAAGTCATCGGTGGAGTTGGAGCGGTCATCTTCCTTATCGAGACAATCCAGTTGGAAACGTGGCAATTGGGTATTGCAGCTTTAGGCATAGCGTTAATGCTCACGGGAGCATGCTTGATGGCTGCACTAACTTGGTCAAAAAAGGCCATTTCAATTTTCACAAGAATCGCAAACTCGAGATTTCTCGTCAAATTCACTGGCGGATTAATAGGAAAGATTGAAGAATACAAAGAGAGCGCAAGCAAAACCCGCAAGGCAATACCCGAAATTATCCTGTTGACAATGGCATGCTGGATTCTGAAAGGTTTCGAATGGTATTTCCTGGGTTTGGCTCTAGGAATAACCCAGATTCCGTGGATTGGGTATTTCCTTTTGCATCCTCTGGTAACGGCATTGGCGTTCGTACCAATAACCCCGGCAGGTGCTGGCGTGCAAGAATTTGGCATAGTTGCCATCTTCGGATTGCTGCTCCCTTCCATGCCAGGAGCCATAGGAGCATTCGCATTGCTTTCCCGAGTCCTGCTTATAATTGAAGACCTCATAGGCGTTCCTCAAATAGCAAAATCAACTTCAATTCTCCTGTTTTCCCGACAGAAGAATCAAGAATCGCCTCAGACATAGATGGACAGAAGATCAAAAGCCAAACAATCATCTTTTCAAACGAAAAGACCGCTCGAAGTGGTCGGGCGGGCAGGATTTGAACCTGCGACGGTCCGGTTTCTGTTGCCTGGGCAGGCTTGAATGATGCCTACCATGGGTAGACTTCTACAGCATCTCCGTCAGCCAAGCATATTGGCCGACTCGGAAGCTCTGCCAGGCTGAGCTACCGCCCGACAAAAACCATAAGGATAAAACGAAAGAATTTATGTGTTTTGGCACTCACGACAGCAGCATCCAATGTCAACTTAAAGTTTTTATGCTCAACTAATGTGCCACGTGACTTGTTCCGAGAAAGGGTCCAGGCTCTTTAAGCCATGGAAAGAACCCAATCTTTTGACTCATTACACTGGCCTTTTCTCTTCACTTTTCCCAGGTCTTTTCCATGCGTGTACCGTTTTAGCCGCGTACCTTTAACCTATAAAAGAATGAGATCATATATTGAATTCCCAGGAGAACTTCGAATTGGTTTCATGCAGGATTTCTGTGTGGCACTTCAAAAAAGGAAAGCGGGAAGAAGCTTTTTCTGAGCTAGACCGCATGCTCAACACCTCAACCCGGCACACACCCGGATTTCGCGGCTATATTTCAATGCTCTCACACGACGACCCAAACGGTGCAACTATCCTAACGTTATGGCAGGATGAAGAATCACTGAGGGCTTCTGAAAAAGGAGTTTTTTCCAATGCCATCAACAAGGTTCAGGAATCACTTGAGAGTGCCCCACGTACAGAGAATTTCAGAGTGTTCTCGACAGAACTCTTCCAAAGATCAGAATAGAAGAATATAGCTCATCCTAAACTCGTTCAATAATGGCTAAGACCGATTTTCTACGCCCGTGCGACGTCATTCTCTTGAGATAGATTTTTATCTTTTAAGAGGCTAACGCGTTTTCAGGCATAGGCATTTAGAGGCGCATTGATTGGCAAAAACTATTGGGGTCGTAACCTCCGGAGGCGACGCACCTGGAATGAACGCTGCCATCCGAGCAGTAACTCGGATTGCTCATTCAAAAAACTTGGAGGTCGTTGGCTTTGAAAGAGGATGGGACGGCTTGTTAACTAATTCTTACAAACGCTTGACACCCCGCATGGTGGGTGGCATAATTCAACTTGGCGGAACCATGCTTCACACTTTAAGGTGTCCCGAATTCGAAAAGCCAGAGGGCATCGAGCAGGCAGCTGAGAACCTGAAACTGAACAACGTAGAAGGGCTGATGGTGATTGGCGGAGACGGCTCTTTCAGAGGAGCTTTAGACCTGAGCAGGGAGAGCGAAGCTCTAATGGTTGGGATTCCCGCAACAATCGACAACGATGTCCTCGGAACCGACGAAACAATAGGTTTTGACACAGCAGTAAACACGGCGGTATCCGCGATAGACAGGATAAGAGACACAGCGATCTCCCATGAAAGAATCTTCATTGTAGAAGTAATGGGTCGAAAAAGAGGGTTTCTAACATTGGAAGTGGGTATCTCCGCTGGTGCAGAAGTAATTCTCATACCTGAAAACCAATGCAAGACAGCTGAGGTTATAAACACAATCAAAGAAAACTCCCGCAAGGGCAAGAAAGCAGGAATAATTGTAGCAGCAGAGGGAATACAAGACAAGAACAATCTTGCCTGCGAAATCCAGAACAAAACAGGTTCAGAAGTCAGACTGTCTATTCTTGGATACGCGCAAAGAGGAGGAAGCCCGACCGCGCGAAGCCGACTCTTGGCAAGCTTATTCGCCGAGAAAGCAGTAGAACTACTTTGCGACGGGCAGGGAAATAGGGTAGTCGGGTTACAACGTGGAAAAATCGAAAGCATTGATCTCAAAGAAACATGTGAAAAAACCAAGCCATTAGACCTAAGTCTGATGAACCTTGCTGAAATGCTAGCAACTTGAGTTAATAGATTTAGGCTTATTCATCTCAGATAAGAGACTCGTAGATTCTTATCGTTTCGTCAGCAACTTTTCTCCACGTGAAGTATTCAAGCACTCTCTTGCGACCGTTCTCACCCCAATTCCGTGCTTTCTCGGGATTACGAAGAACCTCTTTTAGTCCCCAAGCAATGTCTGCAGGATCTTCCCCGTTTACATGAACCCCGTTCTGGTCGGTGCCAGAGCTTATCACCTGTTCTCTGAACCCGACCACTCCGCGTGCTCCAACCACAACCGGCTTTTCCATAGCCATGGCTTCTAGACTGACAATACCGAAAGGTTCGTACACTGATGGGAAAACGCATATGTCAGAGGCGGCATAGTGTAAAATACGCTCCGTTTCTGGGACAAAGTCGAAACGGTAAACAATTTTATCTCTAATACCCAATCTATCAGAAGTCTCAACAATGTCTGTTTGCTCTTCTCCCCTACCCAAAATCACCAATTTGGTATTTGGATATTCTCTCAGAACAGACGGCATTGCCTGCAGCAGGCTTCTTACACTCTTCACCCAGGTGAGTCTTCCAACGAAAAGAATCATATTCCAGTCAAGCGGTATTCCATACTTCTCCCTGACCGCCTGAACAGCCGCCCTCGGACACTTCTGAGGGTTGTACCGATCAGGATCCACCCCATTCCAGACAACGCTGATCTTTGAGGGCACCCAACCATGCTTTATCAAATCTTCCTGCATAGCGTAACTTACCGTAATTATTCTATCAGCATTTTGAGCCATAGCTTGTTCGAAATGGGAAACCACCTCTGACCCATAACCCCCGCTTCTTCCCCATTCAGTACTGTGTACATGAAAGACAACCGGAATTTTCGTCTCATTCTTGATCACTAAACCCGCTATGCTGCTCAAGTGATCGTGAACACACACTACATCAAAATTATACCTCTCTTTACGAATTAGACCATTGATAAACTTGGTCGCGCTGAGAATGTTATAGATGAAAATATCGTTGAAAAGCTTGATATTCGTCCCCCATTTTTTCAAGTCATCGATGACAAAGAACGGCCAAATATTGCTCGCATCCGCTATAAGTGGTCTATGCACCTCCACACCCTTAACGATTTCACGGGTCTTCATGGTTCCATCATTGAGAGTAAAAACCGAAACATCATTTCCAATGTCGACAAATTCATGAGCGATATTTTCAGCATAGGTGCCCAGACCCCCTACAAGTCTCGGGGGATATTCCCAAACAAAAAAGCCTATTCGCAAATATTCTCACCTTCATAGATTTAGGATATACGAGTTCTTAAGGGATTTCGTTTGGGCGCAAGCTTGGTTGAATAAAGAAAGCTTGCTGTCAGTGTTTCGCACGCACTATGAATCATGTCTCGGCTTGCCCAGCTTCTTGTTTAAACAAGCCCTAATGAAAAAGAAGTATTCAGGTGAAGGCTTGCCTGGTCGGCTTTTGAATTCCCCGTGAAATTGGGAAGCAAAGAAAAAGTACCTGTTCGGCAACTCTAGAGTCTCCATTCTCTTGCCGTCGGTACTCCTTCCAGAGAAGGATAATCCATTTTCTCTAAGCACTCCCTCATAGTCTAAGTTGACTTCGTATCTGTGGCGATGCCTTTCGTATACATCTTCGCATTGATAGAGGTTTCCAGCCATTGTGTTTTTCTCAAGTACTATTTTGTGTGCACCCAGACGCATAGTCGCCCCTTTGTATTCGACACCGCGTTGCTCCGGCATTAGGTCAATCACCGGATATGGCGAACTCGGGTTTATTTCGGTGCTATTTGCATCTCTTAGTCCGCAGACATTTCGAGCAAACTCGATGACTGCAAGCTGAAAGCCATAGCATATCCCTAGGAAAGGCGTGTTGCTCTCTCGTGCATATTTGATCGCAGCGATTTTCCCTTCCGTGCCTCTAGGGCCGAAGCCGTAGGGAACAAAAACACCATCGAAATTGCCCAGATCTTTGACACATTCAGGATCACGTTCAAGTTTTTCAGCTTCTAAATAGTTGATACACACCCTCGTTTTACAGGCTGCTCCGCCATGGCGCAATGCTTCACTCATGCTTACGTAACTATCTGTCAGCCCAGCGTACTTCCCTATTAGTGCGATTTGGACTTCATGTTCCGGTTTCACAACCGCATCTACGAATTTTTCCCAGTCGCTTACATCTTTCCTAGTGCAAGTGTAACCCATTCTTCGGCAGATGAAATCGCCCATGCCTTGTTTGTCCAGAATCAACGGCACTTTGTAGACTGTGTCCACATTGTAAGAACAAAAGACTGCGCTTTCGGGAATCGTTCCAAACAAGGCTATTTTCCGGAGCGCCTCTGCATCAATCATTTTTGGGCTTCGAGCCACAATAACGTCAGGCTGGATACCGATCCGGCGGAGTTCGTTGACGCTGTGCTGCAAGGGTTTAGTCTTCATTTCCATCGTAACGTCAAGAATTGGCACAAGCGCAACGTGAACGTAAAGGGTGTTCTCGAATCCTTCTTCTAGCCGCATTTGCCGTATTGCCTCTAAAAATGGCAAGCCTTCAATGTCACCCACCGTTCCGCCTACTTCAGTCAGGACAAATTCGGCGTTACCGCTCTTCGCCACTCTTCTTATACGATGTTTTATCTCATCAGTGACATGCGGCACTATTTGGACACAGCGCCCTAGGAAATCTCCACGCCTTTCCTTCTCAATAACTGACTTGTAAACCATTCCTGTTGTAAGGTTGTTTTCTTGTCTCAGACTCAAGTCCAAGAAACGTTCATACCAACCCAGGTCTAAGTCTGTTTCGCCGCCATCATCCGTGACAAACACTTCTCCGTGCATGTAGGGGTTCATTGTTCCCGCGTCAACGTTAACGTAAGGGTCGATTTTGATGACTGTGGGGTTCAGTCCTCGGGTTTGAAGCATTTTGCCGATAGAAGAAGTCAAAATTCCTTTTCCAACCGAACTTAAGACACCGCCTGTTACAAAAATATACTTGACCATACTGAATCTCCCGCAATAGACTACACCTTTCAAAAGAAGTCAATATAACTATTGCCATAGTGGGTGCAACAGAGTAATTGCAGTTTATCGGAAAAAGCCCAAAATTGCAGAGTGCGCACGCGCGCACAAGGCCTTAATGAAAACTGCCGCAACCCCTTGAAAACCCTCAAAACATGATTTTCATATACATTAATCCATATAAAACAACCGTTCCCTGATTATCGACCACGTGATGCGACTGAAAAGGATATTTCATACACTTAAGACGCATTCCGTGTTTTATCTGATGAAAACATAAGAAACACCCGCAGAATAACCACCACAAATCCAAATATGAAACGACCCACTATTTCATGTAACTTCAGGAAAATGTTTTAATCAGCCCGCGTGTTAATTCCGTTGAAACAAACTGAGGAGAAATTAGAATGCCAAGAGCCTTTGTGTTAATTAATGTAGAATCAGGTTCTGAAGACGAAGTCCTGAAAGAATTGAAAGCCATTGAAGGCGTGGAAGAATCTTTTTTTTCATACGGAGTCTACGACATTATCACAAGAATAAGAGCTGACACAATGGAAAAACTCAAAGACATGGTTACACGCTGCATCCGAACACTTAACAGAGTCAGGTCAACATTAACCCTGATAATGATGGAAGAATAATAGACTCTTCAGTCGCCGGATAGCTCCCAAATCCTCTTTTTCAGTTTCTCTTCAAACGCAAAAATATAATACGACTAACCAGAAAGATAGACAGATTCAAGAGAAAGACATAATGCAAAAGTCGTACTCGCGATTACTAGGCATAATAGGTAAACCAAACACAGGTAAATCCACGTTTTTCAGCGCTGCAACCCTGGCGCCAGCTGAAATTGCCAATTACCCCTTCACCACCATAAAGCCTAACAGAGGTGTGGGTTATGTACGCACGCCCTGCGTTCACGAAGAATTTCAAGTAAAAGACAACCCAAGAAACAGCATTTGCTCAGATGGTGTAAGATTAGTTCCCATCGAACTGATTGACGTCGCAGGAATCGTCCCTGGGGCATGGGAAGGACGAGGCCTCGGGAATCAATTTCTGGATGAATTACGCAGAGCAGACGCGCTTATCCATATAGTCGATGCTTCCGGCGGAACAGATTGCGAAGGCCGCCTTTGCAGGCCAGGTGAACATGACCCGTTAGAAGACGTGCAGTTTCTAGAACACGAAATAACCATGTGGATGTTAACCATAATAAAAAAAGATTGGGTGAAACTATCGCGAACCGCCGAGGCAGAGTCAAAAGAACTCTACGCAATGCTGGAAGACCGCCTAAGCGGCCTAGGCATAAAACGCAATCAAATATCCGAGGCAGCCAAAAAAACAGCCTTGCCTGTCTGCAATTTTGCGGCCGCAACCAAAGC
>CAYSOZ010000054.1:0-7876 GCA_964432815.1 uncultured Candidatus Bathyarchaeia archaeon | reverse complement strand
ATCCCTTTCCGGTTCATCTTTCCTACCATTTCATATATATACCAAGAAGTGCAAACTGATAGCAACCTGCTAGGCAATTCTATCAACGGGGGTATATAATCTGAGCGAGAAAGACATCTCAAAGTTTCTCCAAGTCATTGGCATGTCCAAAAGAGAAATACAAGTCTACATGTTTCTCGCCAGAAGCGGGGTCCAATCAACAAGTCTTGTCGCTAAGAGACTCAAGATGGAGAGAGTGCAAGCATATCGCACATTCAAGAAACTGTTGGAAAAAGGTTTCATCGAAGCGACTCTCGAAAGACCAACCCGCTTCACCATAGTTCCCTTCGAAGCCCTCTTGGAGACTTTCATAAATACCAAGAAAAGCGAAATTGCGAGTTTCAATGAACAGAAAGACCAACTCTTGACTTCTTGGCAGAGTATCAGCGCCCCTGAATCCGAATACCCGATTGCGAAATTCTCAGTCATAACTGGAAAGAAGAAAATACACTCTAAAATGCTCAACATGATCAGAGAATCGGAAAAGGACGTTTTGCTCCTTACAACCAGACTGGGTTTGATACAAGAAGACATCGCCGGGATTTTCGACGCTATAGTGCAGCCTGCTCAAAAGCGGAAGGTCCAGTTTAAGATCCTGACCGACGTCGAACAAGAGAACCTCAGGGTTGCGGAGCGCCTAAAGAAGAAATTCTCTGCTGAAAAGAAGAACATAACCTTCAGACATCTGAACCTCAGTTCAAGTTTCTTCCCCCGCTTTTTAATCAAAGATGAGGAACAAGTCATACTTTATGCACCTTCGGGTGATGATCAATCGCTTCTGAACCTTGAAGATGAAGGCTTGTGGATAAACGACAGAATGTTCATTTCCGTTCTGGAAGCTTTCTTTGACCAAATGTGGCAAAGCGCCGTAGACACTGCAGTACGCATTGAAGAGTTGAAGAGCGGAATTCCTCAAAGTGAGACATTTGTAATTAAGAATCCTGAAGTTGCATGGGAGAAAGTCGCGAAAGTCTTAGAAGGGGCCAAGCAGGACGTGATCATGATAACATCTTCACAAAGTCTCAACAGTCTCCTAGATAATAGCCCCCTCGACAAGTATTGCAGAAATGACGTCAAATTCCGCATAATGGCTTCAATAGATCTCGATAATCTCGAAACAGCTCAGAAACTCTCACCTCGGTATGAGATAAGACACGTTCCTGTGAGCTATTTGCCGATGATGATTGTTGATAACAAATACCTCTTCATGTTCAAGAGACCCCCAGTCAACGCCTTAGACAACAAACTCTTCTATCTCGCCGATACATTCTACACTACTGATCCCAGTTCAACTGAAAGAGTTCTTGAAATGCTCAATGACACTTGGAAAAGAGGCACAGATATCTCTGAGGTAACATCGCAGGTAGGTATGAAATTACCTGTTGTTGAAGTTTCGACAGTTGAGACCGTAGCGGCGCTTGTTGGAAAGATGCTTGAGAAAGGAGTTAGCTCAGTTCTCATAGCGGAGAATGGTACTCCGATTGGCATGATAAATGAAAAGGGCCTCCTGAAAGAAATCGTTGGGAATCGCATCAATCCTGAGAAAACTTTGGTGAGAGAGCTACGTTACACTCCGTTGATCATTCTAGATGAGAGCAAATCAATGATCTACGCCCTAGAAGCGATGCGTAATAAAGGATTTACACGAGCGGTAACGGTTAAGAATGGCCACCTAGTTGGCATGCTAACAGAAGAAGCTGCACTAAAGGAAGTAGGCTTGACTTCAAAGCCAAGAGCTGCAGGAAAATAGTCGCCTTTTTCCTCAGCAAGAGTGGTTCTTTTGATTTCGATTCTTCAGATCCGTGTCTTTTGGTCCACAAGTCTGGGTGCATCGGTTGAGATAAAAGTCTTCGCTGGACGGCAAACGATATTAACGTTTCCCGTCAAACCTTAGCTCGGTGAAAAGCACATTTGAAGACGGAAGTCAGAACACCTCTAATAATTGTCAATTTTAAGACTTATGCAGAAGCAACCGGCATAAAAGCCGTTGAATTGGCAAAGCAAGCAGAAATAGTGAGCCAAGAAACGCGGACACAAATAGTCGTCGCCCCCCAACACGCAGATATAGCTGCGGTCGCACACGCTGTCACCATTCCAGTTTTCGCACAGCACATTGACCCCATAAAACCTGGAGGCTACACAGGACACGTGCTAGCCGAATCGGTGAAGGCAGCAGGTGCAGTTGGAACACTAATTAACCATTCCGAAAGGCAACTCACTCTCTCTGACATTGACGCCGTGATTCAGCTTGCAAGGGAGAAAGAGCTGATCAGTTGCGTGTGCACGAGCAATCCATCAGTTTCCGGAGCCGCTGCATACTTAAACCCGGATATAATTTCAATAGAACCCCCTGAACTCATAGGAACTGGTGTTGCCGTTTCCAAAGCAAAGCCCGAGGTTGTCACCGAGACAATCCAGCTTGTCCGCAAAGTAAATTCAAAAATGGTCATATTGTGCGGTGCTGGCATAAGTCGCGGCGAAGATGTCGCGGTTGCTTTGAAGCTTGAAACCCAAGGTATTCTTGCTGCAAGCGCAATTGTCAAGGCAAAAGATCCATATACCGTTTTGCGGGAGTTTGCTGAAGCCACAAAAGGTCAGAACGAGTGACGCAACTTTGAAAGTCGAGGCGGAATGCGCATCATGCTTGCTAGCCAGAGCGACAGCGGAAACCTACTTGGCTACCACAAACCCAGCATTGCGTTTCAGGACTATTAAAGAGATTGTGAAGCTTGTAAACAAAGAGTTTGGACCCACCACGGTACCCGCAGCAATCGGGACCAAGAGAGATCGCCTGATAAAATATCTCACGGACAACAAGGATCCATACCTGCGAAACAAGAAAATGAGCAACGAGAAAGCCCTAAAATTGCTGCCTAACGCAAGAAAACTTGTAGAACAAGGGCACACACAACAAGAACGCTTCAAGAAAGCCTGCTTATGCGCGATAGTGGGAAACATTATGGAATTCGACATCCCTGGACATAATTTTGCATTGAGCGATCTTGCCAAATGCCTCAGGGTTGCTTCAAAACAGTTGGCCGTAGATGACATTGACAAAGCATACGTGATGGCTAAAGACGGACATGAAGTTCTATTCCTCGCGGATAATGCCGGCGAGATTGTTTTTGACACCCTGTTAGTTGAACAACTGAAGAACATGGGGCTGATAGTCACCTACGTAGTCAAAGGAGGCCCAATAATCAACGACGCAACTTTAGAAGACGTGGAATTTTCAGGGATGAACAAGTTGGCCGACAACGTGATGACGACTGGCACCGACGCAGTAGGGTTACTCATGAAGGAGGTTTCAGATGAGTTCATGAAAGTCTACAACTCAGCAGAGCTAGTTTTTGCTAAGGGAATGGGGTATGCAGAGACCTTGACTGAGTACAAGCTTACCAAACCTCATTTTTTACTGTTCAGAACCAAATGTAACCCGGTCGCAAACTTTTTTTGCGTTCCACGCGATAGGAATATCGCAAAGCTGATGCCGTAAATGAAGTTGCCCCGCTTAAATATCAGTCAAGATAATCTCTCATATTTTGACGAGGCTCTCAAAAAAGAATGGTTGGTGACTAATGGGATAGGTGGGTACTCTTCTTCCACCGTCTTGGGAATAAATACTCGAAAGTACCATGGTCTCCTCGTTGCTGCGTTGAATCCTCCCATCGGTCGCACTGTTTGCCTCGCAAAGCTGGATGAAGAGGTGCAAGTGAACAACGATATTTGTGCGCTTGGATCTAACGAGTTTAAAGATGCAGTTTTTCCACAAGGTTATCTGTTGTTGAAGGATTTTTCTATTTCACCGTTTCCTAGATATGTCTTCAGTGCGAAAGACGTTGAAATTGCAAAAACAGTTTTTATGCCAAGAGAAAAGAATGCAACGGTCGTAATCTATTCTATCGTGAACAGGAATGACTTCAGAGTCAGACTCAGAATTTACCCCTTGCTGAATTGCCGACCTTTCCATTCGGTCGTAGATCGCTGGCAAAAACCCGTGGATTTTAGTCAACACCACACCGAAAAGGAGCTAGAAGTAACATATGTTAATCCTAAGGCTGCCATCTTGGTCCGAGCTACTAGCGGCGTCTTTTTGCCAAAGGCAAATTGGATAGACCGCTTGTATTATCGCGAGGAAGATAGCCGCGGTGAAAGCAGCGTTGACGATTGTTATCAGCCTGGATACTTCGAAAAGACGATCCCACAGAAATGCGAAGATCAACTTGCCGTAGCCACGGCAGCAGCAGAAAGCAGCCAGGAACTCTGGGAAAACGTGGACGATATTGGATCTACAGTAAGCGAAATTGAATTATCAATGAAAAATAGCTTAGATGAGAAAGAAAGTAGGCTTGCAAGGTTCTACAGTTACCACAAGCAAGCGCAAGAGTCCAGTTGGTTGAACTGGCTCCTTCTGGCAGCAGACACTTTCGTTGTTAAAAAAGCTGACAGCGGAACATCTCTTTTGGCTGGTTATCACTGGTTCGAACAATGGGGCAGGGATACGTTCATCTCAATGCCCGGCTTAATGCTGACAACTGGTAGATTTGAAGATGCAAGGAAAATCCTCGTGGCGTTTTCTAAGAACTCGTTACACGGTCTAATTCCGAATTTCATTCAGGAAACGACTGGGAATGCGTCTTATAACACAGTCGATGCGACGTTGTGGTATGTCAATGCGGTTCTGCAATATCTCAAGTATACTGGTGACTTCAAGTTCATCGAAGACCGACTATGGACTACCTTGAAGGTAATAGTTGACTTTCACGAGAAAGGCACTGAATTCGGAATTCACCTGGACGATGATGGGTTGCTTGCTCATGGTGCTCAGCTAACTTGGATGGACGCGATAGTGGACGGTACAGCGGTGACGCCTCGGGCTGGCAAAGCTGTTGAAATTCAAGCTTTATGGTACAATACGTTGAGGACCATGGAGCTTTTGGCTAACAAATTTGGAGAGAGAAGCCTAGCTGAAAAATATGGTCCCATGGCTGATGCGGCGAGAGAGAGTTTCAACCTAAAGTTTTGGGATGATGAGAGACACCACTTGTTTGATGTAATAACGGATTCGGTTCGCGATGCCTCTCTCAGACCTAATCAGGTAATCGCCATATCGTTAGACTTTTCTGTATTAGATAGCGACAAGGCTGGTCAAGTAGTCGAGACAGTGCAACGTGAGCTACTAACACCCTTCGGGATGCGGACTCTTTCGCGTGAAGACCCCCGTTACAAAAGAGCGTATCTGGGGGATAGACGTAGCAGAGATCTTGCTTACCATAACGGCACGGTTTGGCCGTGGCTCTTAGGACCTTTCATAACAGCCTTTCTTAAGGCCAAGAGGTTTTCAGACCGCAGAGTTGAATATGTGCAGGACAGGCTCTTGTTGCCCTTTCTCACTCAACAGATTTGCGAAGCCGGACTCGGGACTCTAGGCGAGGTCTTTGACGCGGAGCCCCCTCATTTTGCTAGAGGCTGTATTTCACAAGCTTGGAGCGTTGCGGAGCCCTTGCGTGCTTATCTGGAGGATTGTATGCAGATTAGACCGCGTTATGAGAGAATTCTACAACTTTAGGGTTGAAGAGTCTTTTTGAGTTCACTAGCTGCTGTTTCTGGCATGATGGTGTTTATGTGCATTCCTGTATTTTTTTCGAATCCTGCCCAGATTGACAACTGTGGGTAGACTTCCAAATGCCAATGATAATATTCTTGAGTGTTGTTATCTATAGACAGGTGAAAGCCGTAGTTATACGGGGGGTCATTCACTAAGTCTTTTAGTCCTTTCAAGCTAGTTTTCAAGGTTTTGGCGAAGGATTCAATTTCTGTATTGCTTAAACTGAGCAGATTCGAATTGTGCTTTTTCGGGAATATCCAAAACTCCATCGGGTTAATGCTCGCATAGGGCGAGAAGACGACGAAATTCGAGTTTTCATATATAAGTCTCGGGCTCTTAGACTCATTTTCGAGAATATTGCAGAAAATGCATTTTCTGTGTTTTTTCCAGAAATCCTTGGCTGCTGAAAGCTCTTCGCAAATCGTTCTAGGAACTATGGGGGTTGTGATTATCTGGCTATGCGCATGCGTAAGCGATGCACCCGCTTCTTTGCCGTAATTGCGAAATATTGACACGTATTTCACGTATGTTTCAACTTTCAGATCACGAAGCCTGTCGATGTACCCATTGAACAGATGGATTAGCTGAGACAGTTCAGCGTCTGCCGGGTCTTCATCAGGATTTAGCGATTCCACCAAAACTTCATGGTGTCCCACTGCAAAGCCAAAATTATCGCTTTTCATAATTTGCTCCGTGTCTGTTTGGCTTTTCGGAGGAGCAAAAGCAGGATACAGATTGGGTACGCTGCGTATTAGCCAATTCTTATGTCGTAGTTTCTCAGTGTCTTTGTCCTTTACTATTTCGCCGTCAGACCTAAGGTATAGCATGACCGCTGGGGGGGTCAGATGCTCATTACCAGGGCAGAGAGGACAAACTGTCTTTTGAACTGATTCCGTTCTTGGTTTGGCAAAGTCTGTGGGTCTCCTGCTGCGCTCTGCGGCAATTACTACCCAACGATTCAGCAAATAGTCTTTTCTTAACTCGTTGAAAACCATTGATACTAGGCTCCCAACACAAAAACGCTGCGGCGGCATTTTAGCATTTCCGAAGAAAGTTCAAACTGTCTGGCTCAGTGTTTGAAAGGCATGTGCTGACTAGAAAGACAGTCATTAACCGCGATAGCGGGAATTCCATTTCTAACCGGTCTTTCCTTTTAAACTGTCCAAATTGACCTGATTGGAAACTGAGCAAGGACTGGTTCAACGAAGAATTAAACTCGCAATGCCCTCACATGGCCAAGTCCTTAGATGATGGAGCTCGAGAGCAGTCGCGTCGTGGACTAACTATCTTTTGAACTGAAATCACGCTAAACATGCCTAATTGGGTCTATTATGAGGTTATCAGTTTAGGGCTGGGGAAAGTATTTATTAGGCGTGTGAAACTTAGTTCGAACCGTCAACCCGAAGGATGATAAAAAATGGCTCTGCAAAAAGGAGATTTCATACTTATCGACTACACAGCCAAGGTTAAAGAGACAAGCGAGGTTTTCGACACGACTTTTGAGGAGATATCTAAGAAGGAACACCTTCACAAAGAGGGCGAAATCTACGAACCAAAACTCGTCGTTCTAGGCGAAAGCTGGGTGCTCAAAGCCCTGGATGAGAGTCTCACAACCGTGGAAATAGGCAAAGCTCAGACAGTCGAGATCGCTCCTAAAGATGCATTTGGTCAACGCGACCCCGAGAAAGTGAAGCGAGTACCACTCAAACACCTGATGGCAAAAGGCACGACCCCCGTTATCGGAATGCGCCTTGATTACAACGGAAAAATGGCTATTGTTCGCTCAATTGGCGCAGGAAGAGTCCTCTTAGACTTCAATCCACCTTTGGCTGGCAAGACACTAGTTTACAATGTAACTGTCAATAAGAAGCTTGCAGTCAGCGAGGAAAAAATCGCCGCACTCATACATCGGAGAATTCCCCTTGCAGAAGAATCAAAGTTCAAATTCACAATTGAAGAAAAGACTATATCCGTTGACATGCCTGAAGAGACCTTCTATATCGAAGGCATCCAAATCGCAAAACGCGGTATCGCCATGGATATACAACGTTTCCTACCTGAGCTCACGGAAATCAAGTTTGTTGAAACCTTCAAAAGCGAGCCTAAAACAGAAATTGCACCTGAGGTCAAGCCAGAGCCCACGCCGGAGCCAAGAGCCGAACAGAATCCGGAAGTCTCACCAGAGAAAAAATCAGAGACTTAAATCTAAACCCTAGATGCCATTGGCTC
>CAYSOZ010000053.1:0-7946 GCA_964432815.1 uncultured Candidatus Bathyarchaeia archaeon | reverse complement strand
GCAGTAGCCTTCGTCGCCATCTTGGCTATAGGAGGATGGATTGGCTGGACAATGGCAACCACACCACCTCCGAAGCCTATAGAAGAAATTACTGCCGAAGCAGAAACAGAGAGCAAAACCGCTACGACTTAACGAAAAACAGAAACCGGACGCTGTTTTCCCGGGATATGCAGTCAGCCATTCTGCTGCAAGAAAAAGACGGCGACTGACGAGCACCTAAACCTGGCTCTGCACGCGCATTTGAAGAACACTTGAGCTTTTCAGGAACTTTTTTGAACCGGAGCTTATGGCATCGAGTATCAATGAACGCTGCCATACTCTGAGAACAGAAGTAAGTACTGGGGCGACAGAATAATATTCGTTTATTGACTTCCATCGCGCGCGCGAATTATCACGGGGTAACTCCGACAAGATTCTGGACTTGACCAATAAGAAGAGTGGTGCGGCACTGTCTCGCGCATGGTTGTTTTAATTCATTAAGGTGCGACTGCATACTACACGTATCCGCTGAACGTGGGAATTTGCGATATGGGCGAAAAAACTAAGCTGTCAACTCGTCTCAAAGCCATGTTGGGTGGAATAGTTTTGTGTGTTGGAGGGGTGGGCCTGCTCGCTGGTTTTATTTTGAGTCCGGAGTTTTTGCTGGATTTCTTGTCTAATGGAGGGGTTTTGAGTGTGTTTTCGCCCTTCGGTTTGATCCTCATAGGTGTCGCGCTTATTCTGTATAGCCGCGATAGCGGGGGCCGCAAGAGAAAACGAGAGAGGAAGAGTTAGGTTTCTGCGGTGATGAGCGCCGAAGCTTATGTCGAACCAGCGGGACAAATTATTAAAGGTCATAGAACAATAGCGATGACTGAAATACGGTGTCCAGTTAATGCCTCGTCAAGATTTGAACAGAGTCGGGACCTTTCTTGCTGGGCTAGTGTTGATGTTTCTAGCCATTTTTTTGATGGTTCCTTTGCCTTCGGACGGTTCCTGGGAATGGCTACCCTTTCCGTTTTCGCCCTACTTGGAGTTTATCATCGGAATCCCCCTTTTCATGGTGGGCCTCGTGGTGGCTGTTGACGCTTTGAAGACGCAGACGCCGGGTGCCCAAAAGTTTCCCATAGTTGACGAGTGGATAGACGAACAAGGCAATGGGGAACGGGAGATTTCAGAATTAAGCAAAAGCCTCGGACAGTGTGAAGAATTGTTGGCAATCGTGGCGGGGCGAGCAGAGGCTGAAAGCAATCGACTCGCGGTTACGGACAAGAAGGTTTTTGTGTACGCGGAGAAAGATCCGAGCAGTGGTCTTTCGATTAGTTTCGATGAGATTGTGAGGATTCGAAGAAAGAGGGAACCGGTGCTTACTCACCTTGGAGAAATAGAGTTGTTTACGAAGACGGGTTCTGTGACGTTCCGGAAAGTGGGTTTTGAATACGCTGAGAAAGCCGTTGCGTTGATAAATAAGTTAAGGCGGAAAGACGCCCGAAAAGCTTAACGAGAACTTCATTTTTAGCTTGTTAGTTCCTGATGGGCGGGAAATTCTCAGAAAGGAAAGGTTGGGATGTCTTGCAGGTTACGCTCGGCGTTTGATCTTTTGTTTCAGCCAGCTCTTCGGTTTCAGCAGAGAATATACCAGCCAGATTGGAATAGCGATGTAGATTGCAGTTGAAAGGATGGCTGCTGTCGCGAAAGACAACATCGACGCTAATTCCGAGTTGGCTGTTGCAAGGAGGTTGTACTGAAGCTCCACTACGCGCACTATTCCAAGCAGTGGTGTCAGCAAGACTGTGGCGACCGCGCGCAGTTGGCTGGAACTAGCTGTTACGTATGCTACTGGCGGAGACCATGAGTAGTAGAAGGCATTCCAGCCTTTCACTACGGCTTGTCCCACGTTGTTAGACCCTACTAAGTCGTCTCGCACATGACGCGTGAAAGCCACTTCTTGAGATAAGGGACCCCCTAAGAGGGCAGCTGAAAGGAAGCAGATAGTACCGGGACTAGATGTAGGTGTAGGTGTGTCTTGGATGAAATTTGCTGTAATCTGATAATTCTTAGATACTATCCAAAACACCTTGGGATTCGAATAACTTGAAACGTCTCCGCTCCAGGAGCCGAATTTCCAACCCGTGCCTGCAGAGGCGGTCAGAGTAATTTCGGCACCATTAGTGTAGGAAATCTCATACGGACTTATTGCCACGGCTCCTGCACCCGCTGGTTCTACCGTCACATCCACGGTGTAGCGGTCTGCGGGTGGGAGTACATAGTTGAATGGGGCCCACCACCATTCTCGGTAGTTGGCGGAGGGGTCGGGTTCGATGTCCTCGTACACTGCATATATGTAATGCACGTCTTCTATGGATCCCTCGTCAGGGATCGTGGCGTATCCTGTCAGAATTCCATCATCTCCGATAGTGGCTGTTCCTATGGAGTACAGGTTGTGCGGAGTGTAAAGATTGGCTGGGCTGTAATCGTTTGAGGGGCCGAGTGGGTCCCAGACCAGCAGGTATTGATTGCCTATGTATCTTTCAAGCAAATGGTAAATGTTGTGGATGTACAGGTAATCTCCAACGTCCACACTCACTTCTACGAACGTGTTTTTGTAGCCGCTCGAAGGTGACAGTTCAAGTTTTTGGTTACCGGCGTATTGCGCGCATGTTTCCGCCAGATTCCCCGCGAAAATCAATCCGATTAATATGAGCGTTAGAGAGAGAATGCACTTGGTCTTTTTGAGAATGGTCTCAATCCTCTTTCTTGACTTCTGTTTGGTTGGTTCTTTTCTTAAGTTTTTCGCCTCTTGAGGCTTGCAAAGTTTCAAATACCTTTTCTCGACAATTAAGGAGGAGGAGAATGTTGAGTTGGGAAAAATCGAGGACATGCTTGATCCAGATGAGAGAATAGTCAAAACTAAAACGCAGGTTCAGCTGAGCAGCAGTGTGGGAATGCCTTACGGCACGCTTAGTCTGACGAACAAACGGTTGATCTTCCAGGTGAGCAGGGGCTGGTCGCTTCTTTCAGTGGTGCCTGCGGGAGCCATTGCTGGAAAAGACGTTGTTATCCCGTTAGAGGAGATAAAGAGTGTTAAGAAAGGTTGGCCGTCGGTTCTAAAAGTGCAGGCCCAGAAGAACCATGATTTTATAATTCCTTCTTCGGAGGCCAACGCATGGGTTGACGCAGTCATGCAGACAGTTGCTTTATCCCCGCCTACTGTCTCTGCACCTCCAAAACCGCCTGAGAATCAGCAACCCTCGCCGCAGAGTATCCGGGCGGTTGTCCCGGAAGCTGATGCTCCGAAGTTCTGCGGAAATTGTGGGAGCGCATTGAAGGCGGGAAACAAGTTTTGCGTCGAGTGTGGCGCACCAATTAAATAGGCAGTTCGGACAAGGATTGAAGTGATGGGTGTCTGTTGAGTTTGGGGTTGAAATGTATTGCATGAGAAATATCATGAATTAGCGGCTTGGTTGACTGCGAAATCTGAGGTTTTGAACAACAAGTACTGGTCTGACATGATGGCTGCAGATCAGGAAACGATGAATTCGAAGAAGCAGGACAGGTCTAGGCGAATGCAGGGTGTTGCGTTGCAGGCTCGGAACGAGATCAAGCATTTCAGGAACGAGCTGGCAAAGACGTCGGTTTCGAATGTTCCTTCAGGCTTCAGGAGTAGATGCAACGTTTATCTTGACAATTGGGACAATTTCTTCTACTATATGGCCAAGTATGGAGAAACGGGAAACCTGGACGAGTTCGGTTCAGCAACTCGGCAGTATGAGGCCGTGAGCAGGGACCTGCATGAGCTCAACAGGATGCTGGGAGTCCACGGTGAAGATGAAATGGTTCAGAATGTCGCTGAGGAAGCAGGCAGAGGCAGGCAAGCGACTGAGGAACCGAGCAAGATTCAGCACGCGCCCAGGGAAAGAGAAATCATCCGAGAGAAAGAAGTGATAATAAAGATTAGATGTGAATATTGTAAAAGACCTTTTGACGAAACATTGGATGTTTGCCCGGGCTGCGGGGCAAGAAGATAATTCCGGTGTTCACAAGTCTATGAGTGCACGCCCAGCGAAGCCAAAGCTCTCGAACATGTCTGCTCAGACGCGGACTATGTTGTTCTTACTGATGCGGACTACACTTATTCAGCTGAATCTGTTCCCGACATGATAAAAATCTTGGATGAAAATCCACAAGTGGGCATGGTGTGCGGAAATAGGTTCAACGGTAACGTAGACAAAAAAGCACTGCGTAGAGTATTCCGCGCTGGGAATAGGTTCTTGGCGTTTGCGCATAGAACCTTGAACGGGGTTGCGCTTGAAGACCCCTTGACTGGGTTGCGCGTTATACGCACTGAGCTTCTGCGAGAATGGGACATAAAGTCCAAGGGTTTTGATATTGAAGTTGAAATGAACAATTTTGTCCAGAGAAAAGGGTATGCCACTCGGGAAATTCTGATTGATTACCGGGCGAGACTTGGCGAAAAGAAACTCAGAGCAAGAGACGGCTTCACCATACTCTGGCGTATACTGAAGGATGTGGATGTTAATCGGCAGATCTTCTGGAGACTCTCTTTCTTTATGGGGAACAACTTTCTCGCTCTCGCTCAAGTTGCGAGGCGCGCGTTTAACTGGCACGCTACGGCATAATCGTCGGCGGGATGGAGGGGTACGAGTTGGTCTATGCTCGGACCTACTTAGTCGATGAGGAGAATTATTTTCATCTTAAGGCGCGTGCGCTTGAGCGAGGCTACCTGATTTTTTCTTTTTTTTGACTAGAATTGGCTCGCATACTTTTTTAATGCCAGAGCAACCTACTCTACATGGGGCGAACCTTTGCTCTTTGGACACAAGGACAAACGTCAAATGGAACTCCGAGTGGACTTGGGCGATTTGCAAAACGAAAAAGAACACCTATCCAGCTTTCTCCAGTCAAAACTCAAAGTCACCGTTACCCCCGTTGAGAACAAGCTGACCGTGAAATCGGAAAAGCTGTCTGCACAGGAATTGCAGCGGGTGATGACCAAGTTTGTTTACCAACGGAACTTTAACAACACGCACTGGGTCTCGGTCGAAGGAGCAACTGTTAAGATCAACAGGTTCAAGGGCTCCGCCAAGAAGAAAGAGAAACCTAAGAAAAAGGGAGACTCGCTCCACCAAACTGCTATTCAAAGCTGGGGACTTTGAGACTCGGCAAAAATCGTAGGAAACCTTGCTTTCTTAAATGCTCGACGCTTTCGCAGCTTTAAGCCTTCAGGGTCATTGACTTTTAAATCACGCGTTCAGTTCGATCTTCCGTAGCCCAAGAAACCCGCTTTTCAAATTCATCCTTTCTGTAGTGTTTTCTGCTTGAAAGAAGAATAGAAAACTCACATTCGGGTATGGGCGGCCCAAAATCGATGCAAGCTTCAGTCGAGTGGTTTTCGTCTTAATTCTTTTATCTTGTCGTAATGTGGGTCTGTTGACATTATGAACTCCGCTTTTTCTGCTAATGCCGTTGCCGCGTGAATTGCATCTCTTGGAGCGACATGGTACTTCTTGATTATTGTTAATGCGGAAAGGATTGTTTCTTTGGTTACGGCCGCGATCTCCAGGTTTGGAAAGTTCAGTAAAGCTTGGCAAGCTTCCAAGGCGCCTTCCGCACTGTGCTTCCTAATTGCCCAGAATACTTCGTCAAACGTTAGCGCTGAGGTTACTGCGTTCTCTTCTCCTTGCTGGATTCTTTGTAGTAGGTGTCTGGCATTTTCTCCGGGTTCTGCGGTGTTTATGGTTGCGTAGATGAATATGTTTGAGTCTATGTAGAGCATCAGGGGTTTCTCTCTTCAATTTCTTCCGTGTACTGGTGGGGGTTCACTTTCTTGTTGTATTTTATTTGCTGGGCTATTCTTGTGAACACTGCTACGGCGTCGAAAGCGGGCTTTTTCAGGATTAATGTATCGTCTTCCAGTTTGAACAGCACTTTGGAGCCGGGTTCTATTTTGAGGGCTTTCCTCATAGTTCGTGGTATGACGACCTGTCCCTTTGGACCGACTTTCATTTCTTCTTCAATCAACCTGTCTCACTCAAGGTTATACAAAAGTATAACATGCATTTATACTTTACAGGTATTTAGTTCCGAATCGTTCTTATAGGGTGAGAAAAAGAAGGAAAAAAGCGCGCGCGCCTAGTTAGAAACCCGTTCAAATACTTGAGATTTTCGTTATGATATCTCGGTATCTCGCGTCGCTGAAATCTCTTGAACAAACCACGAGCACGAGTCTGCTTTCGGCACCCTTACACTGATAAATCGTAAAATATTTATCATCCTTAATTTCTTCTCCGCACAACCCACACTTCCTCATTCTTTCCCCTCAATATGTAATGTGGCTATTTGGATTTAACTTTCCATCCTTAGTTTCAGTTCTTTGAACCAAGTGACTGCCGTTTCATTCGTCTCCTCAAATGCGTGAAGGTTCGTTAGTTCGTGATAGCGTGCGCGCTTTTGGAATCTTGAGGATAACGCGCTAAACCATGCCGATTTATTTCACTTTGAGTTCAGGTTGTGATGGATGAGGCTCAGGCTTTCTCTCGCCTTTCCGTCTGTGTCGCCGAAGAAGTACCAGTAAGGCTCGAACTGAATGACCTCGGCACCCATGTTCCTACAGACAGAAGCATGATCGATCAACAATGAGACCGGCATGTTTCTGCTCTCCTCTTCGTCCATTTGGCCCCCAGTCCCCAATCTATGTCTTGTCTCGTAATACCAGGATTGAACAGATCCGCCCCAGTGCAGGAATAGCTCTCTCACGTCTGTGAAGCCTTCTTTAGGTTCCAGGTCTTGGGAGTTCGTGGAGAAAGAGACGGTGACTATGTCTTCGAATCCTGAAATATAATTCTTTATTTCGTTGAATGTTTCGGCTTTCCATTCGGTCCAGAAGAGCTTCAAGTTGTGCTCTCTGCAGAAGTTGAGGATGGTTGAAACATATTCCCGTGGAAACGGCAGATTGAGTTCAATGTGCCTTGAGACTACTTCGGCGAAGCGCAGCCATTTAACGTTGCATTTTTCCATGACATCTAGGATTTGGATTGTTGTCAGGTTGAAAACGGGGGTAACGGTGAGGTTTCCTGAACACAAGACCTCAAGCATGATGGGAACGCCGTTGGCGCCGCCGAAATTGTCCGTGATCCAGGAGAATCCGTCTTCCCAGGTTCCCTCGTACGTGGGGAACAGGAGAACATTCGGATACGTGTTGTTGTTGGCGGTCAGGATTTGTTGATAGACGTCGGTGACGTTTGGAACGTGAATCATGGTGTCGCCTAGTTTTTTGTGTTCGCAGACGTGGTAAACGATCGTGTCTAATCTGATCACTGCTTCGTCGGTGGGTACGAGCAGCATCATGTTTGCCAGAAAAAAGGCTCCGAAAATGAGGATGATGGCTGAAAACGCATAAAGCATTGACTGTTTCTTCTGCATGATCTATTACATGCTATCTATTGCTTGGATTCCTTTTAAATTCCGCTTTTTGTTTCCTTATTTATTTTGGAGTGTGTGAAAGAAAAACGGTTTGTGTTTTCTGAAAATTGGGGTGTTGTTGTTCTTCTCGGTATGCGCGGGAACAGTCTCGTGGGCGAAGCCTGAGTCAAATCATGTTGGTTTATGGTAGAAATCTTGTGGTTGCCGTGTTTAGGGTTCACTTACTAGTGTGTCGTAATGCTTAATATTTGCTGTTCTCTATGTTTTATTCGCATAACACTCCGTATTCCGCCCTGCGCCAATACATTAAGAAAGTGTCACTTGCGAGAAATGTGAAAAGCTGATGAGTGACCAAGAAATCGAGAGCAACCTGAAAGGAAACACACTACGCGTCTACTGGTATCTCTTGAGCAAGACAGATAACTCAACAGGCGTGCGGGAGATCCAGCGGGCGCTCAAGTTTTCGAGTCCGGCCTTAGCAGCGTACCATCTTGACAAGCTGACAGATATGGGACTGATCGAAA
>CAYSOZ010000052.1:0-7991 GCA_964432815.1 uncultured Candidatus Bathyarchaeia archaeon | reverse complement strand
TCGACCAACATCGTGACGTCCGAAAGCGTGCGCACACAATTCTAGCACAGGATGTTTTCGAAAAATCAAGAGTCTGACATAATTGCGCACAATCGTTTTAAGCGCTCGAAGCGTATACTCCTCGTATACTTGAGGTTGATGTGAGTATGGGTAAGTTATTCGGCACTTCCGGAGTGAGGGGTATAGTGAACGAGTTCTTAACGCCGGAGTTGGCTTTGAAGGTAGGCATGGCTACAGCGTCAGTGTCTGATGCGAAGAAGGCGCTGGTGGCAAGGGACACAAGAGTCACTGGTCCCCTAATCGAAGCACCGCTGGTTACCGGGCTGTCAGCCTGCGGCGTCAACACCTGCAAAATTGGGGTTGTCCCAACTCCGGTGCTGGCGTATCTGACTAGAGCACTTGGTGCTGACGTTGGCTTTATGATTACGGCTTCGCATAATCCGCCTCAGTACAATGGCATTAAGATTTTTGGCGGTGACAGTCTGTCTTATACTGATGATCTCCAGGATGCTGTGGAGAAGAGAATTTTTGAGAGTAGTTTCGATTTGGCTGATTGGCGCGCCATTGGAGAAACAACCGTTTCAGATGAAAGCAGGCGTTACTTGGACATGGCAAGAAAGGCTGCGAAGATTAAGAAGAAATGGCGGGTTGTTGTTGACCCTGGGTGTGGGGCTACTTATGACGTAGCCCCCACGGTCTTCCAGGAGGTTGGCTGTGAAGTGATTGCTTTGAACGCCAATCCTGACGGTTTTTTCCCAGCAAGGAGTTCTGAACCTACAGAGGAATCGCTTTCGGGCACATCTAAAGTGGTTGAAGCGATGGACGCGGATATGGGAGTGGGATTTGATGGGGACGGTGACCGAGTTGCATTCATCGATGATAAGGGTGGTTTTGTTGATTTTGACCGCGCCCTGGCTGCGTTCTCGTCTTACGTTGTTCGCAAGAATCACGGCGGGACTGTAGTTACGACTGTTGAGGCGTCAATGTGTGTGGAGCGAATGGTGGAAGCAGTCGGCGGCAAAGTTGTAAGAACGAAGGTTGGAGATGTTTATGTCTCAGAAACAATTAAGCGCGTGGGGGGTGTTTTCGGCGGCGAACCGTGTGGAGCATGGGTGCATCCAGTCTATCATTATTGCCCGGATGGTCCATTATCGGCAGTTCTCTTCCTAAATGCTTTAGAAGACACGGGAAAGAGTATGAGCGAGTTCGTGGGGGAGGTGCCCCAGTTCTTGACTTTGCGGGAGAAAGTGAAGTGCGAGAATGATTTGAAAAAGCCTGTCTTGAGCTTGATCGAGAAAAACTTAAAGAAGGCCTTTCCAGGTTTCAAAGATTTCTCATCAGTTGACGGCGTGAGAATAGCAGTTGAGGAGGGCTGGCTATTGATTAGGCCATCCGGGACTGAACCTGTTATAAGGGTTACTGTTGAAGGGGAATCGTTGAAAGCTGCAAGCGATATTATGGAAAGAGGAAAAACTGTCATTCACAGTGCCCTGGAGACTGTGAGAAAGTGAAAGCTGTCATATTAGCCGCTGGGGAAGGCGTTAGGCTTCTGCCTATCACTGCCACGCGACCGAAACATCTGATCAAGGTTGGGGGAAAACCGATTCTTGAACACTGCTTGGATGCATTGAAAAAGGCTGGCATAACCGAGGCCTTCATAGTCACACATTATTTTGGCAAGGCAATTCGCGATTATTTCGGCGACGGAGAGAAAATTGACCTTAAACTGAACTATGTTGAACAGCCCTCAATACTTGGAACTGGAAATGCGGCCAGTGTGGCTGAACCGATTGTTGATGACAATTTTGTTCTCATATACGGAGACTTGTTGTTCTCTGAAGACGCTCTTAGACGATTGATCCAAGTGTTTGAAACTGAACATCCAGACGCGGCCATGGCTGTGGTTCCCGTGGGAAAACCGGAAAGCTACGGCATAGTCGAACTTGAAAATGCTCGAAGCATCAAGCGGATTGTTGAGAAGCCAGCTCCGGGTGAAACCTCGTCAAACCTGGCAAACGCTGGTTTATACATTTTCGGCGCAGACATTTTCAAAACAATTCGGAGAATCAAATCTTCGCTTCGAGGCGAAATAGAACTCACAGACGCCATTTCGTTGATGATTAAGGATGAGAAGGCGGTTTATGCGGCAGAAATCCCTGGGAAGGACTGGTTGGACATTGGGCAACCATGGGATTTGCTGGAAGCCAACACTTGGGCGTTGAAACGAATGGAGCATAAGGTTCTCGGCACCGTTGAGGAAGGCGCACATCTGATTGGGCCGGTGACGGTGGCTGAGACTGCGCGAATACGTTCAGGGGCATACATCGAAGGGCCATCATTTGTCGATGAGGGTGCGGACGTCGGTCCCAACTGTTACATCAGGCCTTGCACGAGTCTGGGTAAGAACACGCGAATTGGAAACGCTTGTGAAATTAAGAACAGCATAATAATGGATAGGACGCATGTAGGCCACCTATCCTATATGGGTGACAGTGTTATTGGCGAACACTGTAATTTGGCGGCGGGCACCCTCATAGCTAATCTTCGCTTCGATGACGGCCATGTCAAGATGATGGTGAAGAACAGAGTTGTCGACACTGGTAGAAGAAAACTGGGTGTAATCCTGGGCGATGAGGTAAAGACGGGAATAAACGCGCTTCTCATGCCGGGAGTTAAGGTTGGACAGAACACTTGGATTGGACCCGACTTTTTGGTGCAGAGGGATATAAAAGCAGACACAATCGTGATGATTGATAGGGAACCAAGCGAGCGTAAGAAGAGTAGCGCCAACTGAGTTAGAATAGCGGCGCCATTTTCTTCAAGTCATCTAACTGTGACAGCCTTGGTCAGGTTTCTTGGTCTGTCTGGGTCAAGTCCTCTCTCAACAGCCATATAATACGCGAACAACTGCAATGGAACGATGCATTGAATGGGACACAACAGCTCGGGCACATCTTTCTCCACTTCAACGTAGTCATCGGCTAAAGCCTTGATTTCTTCGTCGCCCTCTTCAATTACGGCTATTATGGACGCTCCTTTAGCTTGTATTTCTTTGATATCGTCCACTATTTTCTTGTGAGTAGCATCTTTTGGGCATACGAAAATCGCTGGAGCTCCCGACTGGATTGCATCACTGATAAAGCCCTGCTCAACCTCAGGTGTGGTAATGGCCATAGAAGGAAGGTAATTGGTTTCCATGAGCTTCAACGTTCCTTCGAGGGCAATAGCTGAACCGGTTCCTCTTCCGAAAAAGAAAAAGTAAGGTTGGTCACGATATTTTTTGGCGATCTTCTTCACTTTGTTTTCTTGAGTTTGGATGACCCGTTCAACTACGTCTGGTATCTGCTTCAGTTTCTCTCTGTAACTTTTCATCTCTTGGTAGGAAAGTTTGCCACGTTTCTCTGCAAGTTTCAAAGCCAATTGGGCTAACACTGAAAGTTGGGCGGTGAAAGTTTTCGTGGCTGCCACTCCGATCTCGGGGCCAGCTTGGGGGCAAATGTAGACGCGTGAAACACGGGTCAGAGTGGACCCGACAACGTTGGTTAAACCCAGAATTGTGGCGGCTTGAAACCTCGCGTAATCCACAGCGGCTAAGGTGTCGGTTGTTTCGCCTGACTGGCTCAAAGCCAGTATTGTGCTGTCGATAGTGACTGTCCTTCCGATCTGGGCGGTGAATTCCGATGCGAAAACGGGATGTGTCGACAGGAAAGCCATTTTGGAAAACATGTAAGACGCCGCGAGGCAGGCGTGGTATGAAGTGCCGCATGCAACGAGATAGAGCTCGTTGGCGCGATCTAAAAAAGTGGTCATCAACTCCATGTATTCTTCCTGCAGTCTGATTGTTGTCCTGAGGGTGGAGGGTTGATCGTGTATCTCCTTGAGCATGAAATGGGGATAGCCTTCTTTCTCGGCTGTTTCGAGAACCCAATCTATCATCTTAGGTTTCCTTGATACGTGACTCCAGTCAGCAATTTTGTGGATCTCGTATCCTTTTTCGCTGAGAATGGCTGCTTCCCCGCTTTCGATCCTTACTGCCTTTTTTGTCATTGGAAGAAAAGTCGGAATGTCTGAAGAAACGTACGCGGCGTTTGCACCTAAGCCGATTGTGAGAGAGGACTCTTTTTGAGCACAAAATATCTTGTCAGGGTCTTTGACCCAGATAGTGGCAATTGAGAATGCCCCTTCTAACCTGTTCAGAGTCTCACGAAGGGCGTCGGTGAAGGACAAGTTCTTCTTTAGTTTTTCCTCGATCAGATGAGTGAAGACTTCGGTGTCGGTCTTGGATTTGAAAACATGCCCGAGGGTTTCAAGTTCTTGTCTTATTTCTGAGTAGTTCTCGATGATTCCGTTTTGAACGACTGCAACCTGGTTTAGGCAATCTACATGAGGGTGAGCATTGACCTGTGTTGGGGCACCGTGGGTTGCCCACCTGATGTGGCCTAGCCCGATTCTGCCTGGGAGGTCGTCTAAATTGTATAATATGTGGACCTCGTCGATTTTTCCATGGTCTTTCTTCACGTATAATTTGCCTCTGGAGATTGTTACTTCGCCCGCGGAATCGTAGCCTCGGTATTCAAGCCTTTTCAAGGCTTCGTGAACAACTGGAGCTGCGTTTCCTTTCTTAAGAATACAGCCAAATATACCGACCAGTTTGCGTCATCCCCCTACCAAACTATTTTGGCTTTTTTCTCTTAAAAGATATTGCATAATCCGCGTTATTCGCTTTTTTCGTTCGCGTGTGATACAGCGTGCGCAACGCAGATATTGTTGAATGTCTGAATTACGCGGGAGGAAATTGGAATGCTCATCAAATCTGAAGATGCAGAAAGAGATGCAGGATTAGAAGTTGCGAAACTAATGTTAGTGGCAGCAAGGACCGCCCCGAAGGCAAGAGGTCTCGACACTATAGTTGCTGCCATAATTGGCCAAGAAGACAAGGAAAAGCTCGCGGATGAGATGGAACGTGCGGGAAAAGAGAAGAACTTGCCGACGAGAGTTAGAGACGCGGGAAACGTGAGGAACTCCGAACTAATTGTCCTTATAGGGGTTGGGTATGAGGAGGGTGTTCCCAGAGAGCTTAAGCTTGTGGACTTGGGAATAGCCCTAGGCTCGGCTGCCAAGGTTGCAGGCGACCTAAATGTTGACAGCAGAATCATGCGCAGCGTCGGAGAAGCTGCTGAGAACCTGAAGCTCTTGCAGGCTGATTATGTTGTCGGGATACCGATCTCGATCAAGGGCAAGAACATTTTCTTCGATAGGCCCGCAGCTACAAGCAAATAGTTTTTCTTATTATCAAAACATGCAGACGTCGAAAATGGAGATTTGGGGCTCTCAGCATGCGGTCATTGCCATTCTGGTTCGACTTCTATCGCCACTTCGTTTCTTCGTAGAAACCAAGGTGTGAATGGAGGGTTATACAGCATGCTGAAGACGTTGCCTTTGGTCTTCACTTTCGCTTTGGCCAATTCTTCCAGCAGCTCTCTCGTCTTGGCGACAAAGTTAGCCTCAGACCAGCTCCCGGAGAATCGTAGAGCCGCCACATACCTCTCAGGCACCATTTCTATCTTGACTCGATTATCCAGGGGTTCTGGTGTGGTTTCAAGGACGAATTCTGCGGGCATCACAAAAGCCATGTAGCCGGAGCCTGAAAAATCTGAAATAACAGGTGTCGTCATATTGATTTCTTGGGAGAAAACTGGTGTCGTCATTTTCACTTTTGCCTTTTCCCTGTTTTGCCCTGAGATGAAACGAAAGAGAAGCCCGAAGCTGTCATTCTCGCAGTTGCTGACTTTGGCGATTATTGTCCTTGGATAGCGTCGTATCTCAACTTTGCCACGTTTCTTTACGATTTCGTATTTTATTGACTTTACCATGAATGCAAATAGGAATTGTTATTGCTTATGAGATTTCTCCAAGTAGCGCTGAATGCACGGTTTATTTTACTGAGACAAACTTGTTTCCTTTGATGTAGAATCGCCAAGGTCTGTTTTTCCATTCACCTGAGTAATCCACTCCTACTCGTTTTGTTTCCGCAACATCTTCTCGTAGGACGGGCGGCGCGTTTTTGATGTACAGGGGCGGAGCCGTTAGGTCCGTTTTGTTCTGCGTCTTTGATATACCCATTGCCATGCACAACCTGCTTGGGCCATTCGTCAAGTTGGCAGCCTTCCCTTGGGTTGCGCTCCGGCGTTTAGCCATAATAAACTGGCCTGCGAATGGCTCGAGCGCTCTGATGAGAACTGCTTCTGGTTTTCCCGGTACGTTACCTACGGTTACGTTGAAGCAGTAGTATAGACCATAGATGAAGTAGACGTAGGCGCATCCTTTTTGTCCAAACATGACTTCGTTTCTGGCTGTCCGGCGACCGCCGGAACTGTGTGCGGCTTGGTCTTCAGGTCCTAGGTACGCTTCAGTCTCAACTATTCGGCCCGCTGTTGTTCCTTCGCCAGACTCGTGGACTAAGATTTTCCCGAGAAGGTCTTTGGCGACCGATATCGGGTCTTGTTGATAGAATGGCCTTTGCAGAATCATGGTTTGGGATTAAGCGTCGTCGATCAAATAAGCTTACCGGATGCTGATTTGACGAGTGTTTTGGAGAAAAGTTAAGTAATTGTTCTATATTTTAAAGCTGGGTCTAGCAAATCGAGCATTGATTCCGATGATCGACAAAGAATTGGAAGCGCTGAAACAGAAAAAACTTCACGAACTTCAGAGAAGAGCGGCTTTTCAGAAACAGAAAAAAGAACAGACCGACAATCAAAACATTTTGAACACAATTTTCCGGGAGAGAGCATGGGAAGTCTTCAACACAGCGCGTGCGCAGTTTCCAGGTGAAATGGCTGAGGTTGAACAGTTGCTTGTGAACCTCACTCAAGCAGGAAAAATCAGTGAGATGGACGGGGAACGATTGTATGTATTCTTGAGAAAGATCGGCTTGCCCGTGAGATTGAACACCACCATCAGTTATTTGAGTCATGGCAAGACAGAATCGCTCTCAGAGAAAATCAAAGAAAAGACAAGATAGCACGCGAGATTTATTACTCAAGTACGCCTAGAATTGGCTCGGTGCAAGAGATTGGAATACATGATTCTCCTTATCTCTGTCTTTCTGGTGTGCATTGCAGCAAAATACGGCTATAAACTTCAATTATTCAAGTCCAAACACGCTGCGCTCACTCTTGGTTCACTCCTGGTTATCGGGTCGGCGCTAGACAGTTTCGCCCTGATGAGAGGATACTGGAGTTTTCAACGAGAGTTTTTCATCGGCATCACAATAGGAGTTATGCCGTTGGAAGAATACATCTTCACGATAATTATTCCTCTTCTAACAATAACCGTTTACCGGTTGGCAAGCGGGAACCGCGCTAGAGCCTGTTAGGCACAGTTGTGCCTGCGATTTCTGATTAGATGTGGTTGGCCGTGTGTTCATGCGCTTCACACGGCTCAAAGTCCTAAACGAAATCGGATGCATCCCTGGGACAAACAGTCCCTATTGAGACTCGTATCTCTTCATTGTTCACCTCAACAAAAAGTACGAGACAACACTCCATTGCGAATATAGGAGCACACACATGCGTATCTACCGCGTTTTAACACTTATATCGTGGTATTCTCAGAGTACTATAAAGGTGAGAATGTTGGGGAATGTTATCGTGTTTGGACACTGGACAGAGCAAGGCATCAAAAAGGTCACAGAGGCACCCGCAAGAATCAAGAAAACTCGCAACATGATCGAAAAGGCAGGAGGAAAAATGCAGCTCTTCTACACGGCTGGGAAATACGATTTTGTCATGACCGTGGAAATTCCTAAAGACGATGATTTAATGGCTATCCTTCTGTGCTTAGGCAGCATGGGGAACATCCGCACCACAACGATGAAAGCATGGACCGAGACTGAGGGAGCCAAGATATTAACGGCACCTCATCGTGCTTGGATGGCGAAGAAAGCTCGCAATGACATCTAACTTTTCTCAACAGACTTAATAATCTTC
>CAYSOZ010000051.1:0-8057 GCA_964432815.1 uncultured Candidatus Bathyarchaeia archaeon | reverse complement strand
ACCAACTGCAATTATTATCAATCGCCCTGTGGCGTTTCCTTTCAAAACTTTGATCATTAGGAAAATTGCTCCTGTCAAGACGATCCATTCAGAGATTAGGGCAAAAACACTTCTCGCTACCTGATACAGGTACGTGCCTGGCCCATAGAGATCGATTGGTTTTTCGTATTCCCCTCTGAAGAAAAGACCATCTATTCGGAGGTCAACGCTTGAGCTCGTTGCCCATACGAACTCCATTTTCAAACCTGTTATGTTTTCCCATGTAGTGCCGCTGCCGCTGCTAGACCATGCATCGGAGCCCAATGGTATCGTTATGTTATTCCAGACACCAACCGTGCTGCTGGAGATTTCTTCGGTTAGATCGTAATGAAAGCTTGAAGCGTTAAGAGAACTCAAGAATAAAGACGCGTTGCTGGGTTTGCTGCTGGGAGCTACAATTTTCAATCTGAAGCTAACATTCTCGAAGCCTTGAGAAACAGAATTAACCTGTTCATTTGCGTTTATGCTGATGAGTTCCATTCGAACGACACTCGTATTAGAGGCAGTGAATTCAACGCTTGAACTCCCAAAGTAAATAGGATCTCCATAATAGAGCGCGCTACTGTTTATGTAATCAACCGTATTGTTAGAAACGGTGACTCCAGGACTCGCTTGCCATAACGCTGCGTTCTCTGCCCACACGTCACCTTCAATCCTTGTGGGGAGAGTCTGTTCGAGGTAGGATTTTGACGCAATTACGTATGAAGAACCAACTTGCACGACGACAAAGATAACGATCAGCACTAAAACGCCTAGATACCGAGGATTCTGTAGTATCTGTTTGAACGCTTTGTGCGGTGCATAAATGACTTTCAGAATATCATTAACGACAGCCAATTTGCCATACTCCGTCTGAACTGGGTATATGTTTCTACCGCTTATGTTTATTTAATGTTTTCACATGCCGAGCTTAAGTCGCCTGTAAGTGGTATAGTCTACGTACTGCAAGAATTGGCTCTCAGCTTGGTATCTGACAGACATCTTTTGACGTCCCCTCTTATCAGGAAGTTGGCTTGTAGTTCGAAAAAGATAGGCGTCGCTTCCGGCACCTGAACCGTAACTGGTGATAAGAATACGCGCTTCGGGCTTGGCGATATCGAGTACTGATGCCAATCCCGTGAGCGAACAAGCTGAATATGTGTTGCCGAACTGTTTTATTTGAAGCGAAGGAGCGTATTGGTCGTCCCTGAAGCCGAGTTCTTTTGCAATCTTCACTGGAAACTGAGGGTTAGGCTGATGTGCAACGAAATAATCCACGTCATCGGTTTTCAGATTGAAACGCTCCATCAACTTTGTAGTTGCCTTTCTGACATGCTTAAAATAAGCCGGATCGCCCGTAAATCTTCCACCATGCATCGGAAAAGGTTCGCCGTCTCTGCGCCAAAAATCGGATGTGTCGCTAGTACACGAGTACCAACCTTCAACCTCGGCTATGACGTCACTTTTTCCAAAAAGGTAAGCAGAACCGCCGTAGCCAACAAAAGCGTCCAATTCACCACCTGGACAACCTCTGGGGGCAGCTTGAGAATTATCCGCGCCTATAACCATCGCGTATTTGACGCCTGAGTTTGGATAGTTCACGAGGGAAGAAGCATCTTTGAACATGCTTGAACCTGCTTTGCAGGCGAATTCCGTATCAACGGCATCAACTCCCTGAACATCTCCGTCCTCCTCACCAAGTTTCAAAACTTGTGCAACTTTAGATGCGATGGGTTTTACAGCATAGGGATTTGATTCTGAGCCAACGTAGACCTTACCTACAAGCGAACTGTCAACTCCTGAATGAATTAAGGCTAGCTTTCCAGCTTCAACAGATGCGGTTACTGCGTCCTCGTCAATGAACGGAACGGAGCGTTCGAGCGTCCCTTCTCTTATTCTGAAGCGTGAAGTATAAACGCTGTAGCCTACAATGCCGGGGACATCGTATTCCTTGCTAGGTTGCGTTGTTGTATATTGTTGGTGAGGATAATACTCATCAGCGAATGTGAACGCTAAAGATATTGTTGGAATCACGTCACTTTTGCCAACAGAGTATCGCCTTCTGAATCTGGGAACCACTTCTCTGCCTTCAAGATTAGAAATATCTAATTCCCCATCTCCTATCAAGAAATCAGTTATTCTCCCTGGAACACGAATTTTCCCATCATGAAAAGAAACAATGCCGTGAACATATTTCTCAAGCTTTAGAAACTTGTTCGTTGGCTCATCAACGAGTGTACAAATTTCAAGCTTCCCCTTTTCATAGAAGAGGTCAGCGTTAACCATTTTTCCTATGCTTTTTCTTCCACAGTTTGCGCAATAATCTCTGAACTCAAAGTATTCTTTCCCGCAGATTTGGCAACGGGTTGCTTTCAGTCTGTCACCAAGATAGGAAACACGCCTCTCTATGGGTTCACTACTCATCTTATTCCCTCCCAAAAATGCTAACGTAGGCCTTAGTGCCAAAACCCTCAAATTCTAATGCACAGCCCAACCTGGTCGATTCCTGACCCAAATCTATTTGTCTATCACCAGCTTCGCCCGTCAATTGCCTAAAAATCTCGAAAATCTGAGCGCCACCGGTGGCTCCTAGAGGATGCCCATCAGCCTTCAAGCCGCCATTTGTGTTCACGTAGAGTCTCTTGTTCTTTGTCTCATAATACCCTTCGTAGTTGTCGCATTTTCCACGTACGCATTTCCAGGCTGTTCCGGGCTCACAAAAACCCAAGTCTTCAAGGGAAATCATTTCCATCACAGTGGACTGATCGTACAGCTCGGCCATCTGAATTTCCAGCGGATTTACCATAGCCATTTCCGTCGCCCCTTTCATAGCAATTTGTGCTGAAGCAAAATGTGTCAAATCCTCTCTTGCTGAAAAATTCAGATAGTCTGTAGCTGAGGAACAACCCAAAACATAGACAGGTACGTTAGTAATTTTCTTTGCCGTTTCAATATTCGTGAGTACTAAGGCCGCCGCCCCGTCTGATATTGGTGCGAAATCATAGAGCCCCAAAGATTTACGCGCTGCTTTCCGGGCACTAATTACCTGTTCAACCGTTATCCTTCTCTGGAACTGTGCGTACTCATTTTTCATTGCGTATGCGTGGTTCTTCACAGCAATTTGGGCGAGAGCGAGGTTCAGCTTCTCAAGATTTTCCCCTGCTATCCCATGTTTGTGAATGTAAGCTCTGAGCATTAGTTCATGGTTTGACTCAGGAGTACCTCCGGCGTAATAGCTCCAGGGATCATCCAGAAGCATTAGGTCGTCACGAATTTTATCCCATCGATCTGTCATTTTTTCTATGCCGCCGACCAATACAGTGTTGTATACACCAGCTTGAATGGCATGGCAAGCTGTTAACAGAGCAGCGCTGACAGAACGTGTCACTTCCATCGGAATGTGAAGTTCAGTTAATTCTGACAAGAACCCCTCTTCTAACCCCAATTTATTAGTGATTGGAAGGAGACAGTCTGAGATGTAGCATGCTTCCAAATCTCTGCGTTCAAGTCCACATTCTCGTGAAGCGCGAAGCCATGCTTCTTCGATCAGCTTCTCAGGCTCTTTTCCGTAATGTTCTCCAAACTTGGTTCTGCCAACAGCAACTATGGCTGGGCGATTTTGCATGACTTTCTTCCCTTCTCGATAGCAGTTATCCTTTTTCAAGATGCCTTTTAAGTGTTTGCCAATTCTACGCTGTCTTGCTACAACTAATTCTGTGAGGTAATTCTCCTCAAAAACATCGTGTTCAGCGCTAATGTTTATCTAATCTATGAACTTTGACTGGATTTATTTGGGTTCTTCTAATTTGTTTTTCGAGTTTTTTTGTCAAGATTTCAAGGTCAGAGCTTAATTCCACGGGGTACTCTGGCGCATTAATCAGAGCTTTAAACTTGTCTGACAGCCTTGCCAAGTTTTCCGAGGCCTGTGATCGAATTTCGTCAAGTGAAGGCAGATGATAAATCAATTTCCCCTTTTCCATGACCTTCACCAACAACGGGTCCCCATTCACTTTCTCATCTGACAATGCGATAACATCCTTCTTGAAATCACCTTTCTTATCTTTGAATCTGAAAACCTGCTTTCGCCCAGGCAGCGTGACTTTACCTTCACTCAACTTCATTATCGGCGAAAAACTGCCATCAGCATTCATTGTCTCACACAGTTTGTAGATTACGTCTAGATAAGGCCTGTCAGCTGAAGTGCCCATTCTTGTGCCCACACCAAACGCATCGATCTTTGAGCCGGATTTCAGCAATTCTGCAATTTTGAATTCGTCCAAGTCGCCGCTCGCAAAGATTTTCACGTAACTCAAACCCTTCGCATCCAAGATCTTTCTGACTCGCTGGCTTATGTCAGCCAAATCCCCGCTGTCCAAGCGAACCCCACCGAGCCTGCAGCCTTTCGCCTCAAGCTCTTTAGCGATTTCCGAAGCTTTTTCTGCTCCTGCAATGTCATCATAAGTGTCAATGAGGAGCGTGGTTTTGTCCGGAAAGGTCTTCGCAAAGGCTCGGAAAGCGTCTATTTCTCTTTCGTACGACATTATGAATGAATGAGCCATTGTGCCGAATAGCGGAATTCCATAGACTAAACCCGCTAAAACGTTCGATGTTCCATGACATCCTGCTATGTAACTGCTTCTTGCCACTTTCATTCCAGCATCGATGCCATGCTCTCGTCTCAGGCCGAATTCGATTACTCTTTTGCCCTTTGCAGCATGTACAACTCTTGAGGCTTTAGTGGCAATCATCGTATGCAAGTTCACTGTGTTCAGCAAAAAAGTCTCGATTAGCTGAGCCTCGATTATGGGAGCTGTCACTCTTATCAATGGTTCACATGGAAACGCGATGCTCCCCTCAGGGGCAGCCCAGACGTCGCCGGTGAACTTGAAGTTACTCAGGTAACGAAGGAAGTCGTTGTTGAACCCCTGCTTCCTAAGGTAGTCAAGGTGCTCCTCGGTGAATCGCACACTCTTGAGATATAAAAGGACCTGTTCTAATCCGGCAAATAGCATATAGGACCGCGTGTCGGGCAGTCGTCGAGTAAATAAGTCGAAAGTGGCAGGCTCAAGCCTACCGTTGTCAAAGTAGCTTGAACACATAGTTAGTTCGTAAAGGTCTGTGAACATTCCCATATTCTGTTCATTTTGATAATCCAGAAAAGATTTCATGCTTTAAACAGTAAAATCGCAAGAAATTTAATTCTTTCTGATTGGATAGACGCTTCTGTCAGAAGTCCGATCAGAACGTCTGCTGTCCCATGTCAAATCTAAAGTGGCATCTCTGACCAAATTTGCGTTCACTCCACAGCTAATGGAGATTCTGAAGATTAACTCCACACAGGATGAATAAACCGCGCGCCTATCTGAAAAGAAGGGTTCTTATTTGGTCACCGAACAAGTCTTTAGTCAGATAATCTGCTTGAAACTTTTATATATCTCAGTAACATTGCTAAGATTGAGCGTCATGGCTGAAGTTTGTTCGACTTGCGGGCTTCCAAAGGACTTATGCGTTTGTGGTGAAATAGAGAAAGAGCAACAGCGTATTCGCATTAGACTTGAAACAAGAAAATTCGGCAGACCGAGTACTATTATAGATGGAATTGATGACAAAAGCTCTAACCTTTCTGGCTTGGCACAGAAGCTCAAAGGGTACTGTGCTTGCGGTGGAACGTCTAAAAACGGGCTGATAATGCTACAAGGCGACCACCGGGAAAGGGTCCGCGAATACCTCATCAAAGTGGGCTATCCAGAAGAGAACATAGAACTCCAATAACAACGCAGAAGCAAAGGTGCAAAAGTCCAGATGAAATTGCTGGGAAACGTTCGTGAGGTATTTGGAACTATAAAGCATCGAAAACCATCTGCAATATTCTGTCCCCGATGTTGTAGTGGTAAAATTGCCTTACACAGTAGTCTCGATTTTTGGCTAACACCCAAAAAATATCTATGCCATGACTGCGGCTACTTAGGTCCATTGGTCATGGAACTTGAAAAAGAGGAAGAAAGGAAAAAAGACTCGAGCGTCTAGTCTGGAAGCTCGAGGTCTAATTGCTTCTTAAGAGTTTTATAGCGATTTCTCACTGTTACTTCCGTGACGCCAGCTGCTTCTGCAATATCCTTTTGAGTTTTCTTCTCGTTGTTCTGCAAACATGCAATGTAGAGAGCAGCAGCGGCCAAACCCATTGGATCTTTTCCAGCAGCTGCACGGCGTCGCCTTGCATCTCTTAGAATCTGTATCGCCGCGCCTTGCGTTTTTCCCGAAATTCCAGTCCGTTCCGCAATCTTGGACACGTAGGTCAATGGATCAGCAATGGGCATATGAACTTCAAGCTCTCGAAGCAAAAGCCTGTAACAGCGTGCAACGTCTTTCTTATCGACGAGACTGGCCTCTGCAATTTCCCTCAGAGTTCTCGGAGTTCCGCTTCCGCGGCAAGCTGCGTATAATGCAGCAGCAGCTATAGCGGCAATTGATCTGCCACGGACAAGCCCTTTGTCTAATGCTTTGCGGTATATGACAGCGGCTTTTTCCTTGATCGGTGGTGGAATGTAAACTTTATCAGAAAGGCGGTCAAGTTCTGCCATTGCCTGAGCAAGATTCCGATCTATTGAGGAATGGACTCGAGAGCGTATCTGCCATTTTCTCAAACGCCACATCTGCAACCGAGTGGAAAGCGGGAGTTTTCTACCGAAAGCATCACGATCCACTTGGCTTATTGCTGTTGATAACCCTTTATCGTGAACTGAATAGCTGGTTGGAACGCCGACGCGACTCCTAGATGCCTTCTCCTCCTGAGTGAAAGCACGCCATTCGGGTCCCTTGTCCATCATTTGCTCATAAAGAACAAGACCACAGGCGCCACAAACAGTCTCACCTGTGTCGTAATCGTGAACTAAATTATCGCTACCACACTCTGGGCACTTGTCTGCCAAGCGCTGTTGAGTTCTAGTTTCCTTTTTGCTCAATTTTTTCAACTCTAATTTTAAATTTGCGTAGAACCGTCACTATATTCCATTGGGGGAAGAAAACAGTACATTCGGCCCGCGCAAACTAAGCAGATGAACAGTGCACCTATATAAAACTTGCGGTTTTGTTAATGATATTCAGTACATTGCTCCACAATACTTAGCAAGAATATTCGAGAAGAGAATGATTATGTAAGCAACTTGCAGCAAAGTTGTCCAAATCAATTCTCAGACCATAGGATTTCAGGGTCTCACGCATTCAGCCTTTGGTCGGTATTGCCGCTTTGCAGTCCTTTTTCCTCTGTGATAATTGCATTCTTTAGCTCGGGTTAACATCCAACCGAGATCTTGGTACTCGCAACCGCAGGGCAAAGTGATTGTCTTTTGCTTGTGAATCTCACTTTTCCCTGATATTTTTCTTGACATCTTCTTACGAGGCAACTTAGAAATATACCTGTCCTTAAATAAGTGTTGGAAACTGTGAAAGTTTCAAAACATTCAACAAGCTTGAGGTTTTTGCATCCGCAGCGGTAAACTGAGAACCTCTCTCGTTTGATTTAGTTAAGTTTTATTTAGCGAAACCCTTAAGTGTTGCTGGTCTTCTACTCTCTGTCACTAATAAAAAATAGGTGTGTTGAAACAGATTGGCTGTTGAAGGTTTTTTTGAAAACAAAAGGCAACCAGTTGAAGCTAAAGTCGGCGAGTTAACTCCTCAATCAAGAGCTGTTAACGTCACGGCCAAAGTTGTCAGCAAAAGCGAAATCCGAGAAATCCCGTTAGGGAGAGATGGATCCGCACACAAAGTTTGCGATGCACTCGTAGGCGACGAAACAGGCGCTGTCTACTTGACATTATGGGACGACAATATCGAAAAAGTCAACGAGAACGACACTGTTCGCATAGAAAACGGTTACGTGACACTCTTTAAAGGCAATATGCGCTTAAATATTGGCAAGTACGGCAAACTAGAAATGGCAAAAGAACCGTTGCAAGGCGAAGTGAACACCGAAAACAACGTTTCCAGCAAAACATACGAGCAAGAACGCAGACCATTCAGAAGAGGCGGCGGTGGCTACG
>CAYSOZ010000050.1:0-8179 GCA_964432815.1 uncultured Candidatus Bathyarchaeia archaeon | reverse complement strand
GCAGACTCCTGAGAGCTGAGCTGGTAGTAGTAGTGCGCTCTGAATTTTCCCCGCATTACTACTAACCTGATCTCGCATGCGCCAGATAACAAACACAAGCAAACTGGTTGCTGTTCACTTTGATTTGCACAGAACAACAACATCTTGTTCCAGATGCCGGCTTGGGATGCGCCAGAAGCAAGGCCTTAGTCGAGGAGGAAGCGAGTTTGTCCTTGTATATCGGTAAACTATTTAAATTTGACTCATTACCGATATATCGGTAACTGCTTAGGCAACATGCTTTAGCCGAAAGGTGTCAAGAATGAAACAACGGGGTACACTCCGAGAACGCATAATCAGGGTCCTACTAACTCACTCTGAAGACTCACTCACCAAGTACCGAATAGCCAAGGAAGCAGAAAGCTCGTTCCCTTGGGTTCATGAATTCCTTAACCAGCTGGAAGCCCTGAAACTCGTAGAAGGAACCAGGGTCTCTGACTACGCTGGACTCGTAAACTATTGGCTAAGCATCAAGATCAAACCCGAAAAAAGAGAGTACATGATCAAAGATCCGATAACTCTGATTCGGAAAACGAAATTCTCATATGCTCTCACAACCTATCAAGCTGAAAACCTTGTTCAGCATTACTTGTTCCCGTCTCGAACAGACCTCTACATCAACGCAGAGGATGCGGAAAAGTGGCAAAATCTTTTGGCATCCGAAGGTCTTGTCGGCAAAGGAAACGTGAGACTGCTCATTTCTGATCATCATGTCTTCTATGGCGCATCAGAACGGCAGGGCCTAAATGTTGTTAGCCTTCCACAGTTAATCATTGACCTCCTCGAAGAAGGCGGAGTCTGCACCGAAGCAGCAGAAAAACTACTGAAAAAGGTACAACAACATGTCATACCAACGAATTGAAACGGAAACCTCTCAGAGACAGCTGAAGAGGATCTTCGCCAAAGTCGAGGGCAAACCTTGCCTGCTCGGCGGATGGGCAGTCTATTACCAGGTAAACAAGAACTTTGAAAAGGCCACAGGGAGAAACTACATAGGGTCAAGAGACATCGACCTCGGCTTTCACATAGACAAAGAATGGAACAGAGAGCTGTTAGAACATTCAGAATTCGCAACAACAATCAAAACCATCGAAGACATGGGCTTCAAATCGGTAAGCTTCAGACTGATCAAGGACTTCGACTCAGAAAACGGAAGAGAACTAACCGCAGAGGAATCTGCAAAACTCCCAATTTTCCAGATATTTCAGCTTTACATAGATCCCATAGTTGATTTCATTCATCCAGAAATAAGAAACCTTTTCGGCTTTATCCCAATTGATGAACCCCTACTGTCACTTGTATTCAAAGAAGGAATGTACAGTACAAAATTGCTCTTCGGAAGAAAAGTCAAGCTTCCAGACCCCGCCGCCTTGTTAGCCATGAAGATCAACTCGGCTCCAAAAAGAGACAAACAAAACAAGCTTGTCAAAGACATAGCTGACATCTACGCCCTCCTGTGGTATTCCGATGCCAGACTGCCTCAACTTCTAGAGCAACTTTTCTCCATAGTCCCGAAGGAACAAGTAGCAAAGACGACGAAAGGATTCCAAAAAGAAAGCATCAACAGTGTTGCTACCATCTTGGGAGTCAATTCAGAAGAGATAACGAGGGTGATCAGAGAGATCACTCAGTATCCGCGATAGAAAGCACGGTGTTTGCCAATTGCGTGACAAACAAAAAGGGATTTTCCTTCGGATTTTCGCATAGTAGTTGTGCCTAAGGGCGGCGTGCGCTCTGAAGGTGTTTTCGGAGCAAACATGAATTCTAAAATGGCTTGATTTGCCAAAAGGAAAATAAGAAATGTTAGACGAAGGCGAGCATGGAATTTTGACTATTCTTTCTTCATTCGTCTGCTGCTTCTTTCCATTTTGTAGTATATGAATGAGAAGAATAGTGAAGCCGCTCCGGCTAAGGCGATTGCAAGGTCAGACACTTCCTACACCTCCTCTTCTGTGGCTGACTCCGTCCAGTCGATTCCAGTCTTCGCGACATGCCATTCGAATGTATACGTGATTTTTTCCAGTCATTCCAGCCAAACCCTTTTTTTTGACACTTCTAATGTCCAGAATTATTTAAGCATTATTGACTATTGTTCATACGCACGCATGTGAATCATGCATATGTATATGAATTAGCTGATTCACTGGACAAGACATGATTTCAAGAACATTCAAAACACACTTCCAAACCAGGCAAACCTTCCTGTAACCGATTTCTGGTTGGAAGAAGAGTCGTGATTTCTCCGGTCTTCTTCTACCAATCTGAAAAGACGCTGTCTGCTGAGTAGATGTAGTAGTGCCTAAGGGCGACACCACAACTACTTCTAGATTTAAATTTCATGTCAAACAAGGAAGGAAACGCGATCTACCATGTAAAAAAAGAATTCTTTCTTGTCAGACTTCAGCTCGCACGGTGGTTGTTGTTGTGCGCAATAGTTTTTGATACACGACAACTTCTGACGCGCTTTTTTTTGGTAGTAGTAATCCACTCTGAAAATGACTGGGCTACTAGTTCTAATCTGATGTACTTCTTTCTTCTGGTTGTAGTAGTGCGTTCTGATTCAGGATGCACTACAACAACTAATCTGAAGGAGAATTTTTCTTGGTTGTTGTTGTTCACCCTGATTTCGAACCGAACAACAATTTCTAATATTTGGTAGATCCTTCGGCTTTCGGGGCTACAGATCCGGTTTTGGTTGAGCGCGCTTGATACTATTGATAGTCCATTATTTGTTTTTCATGACGCGTTCGTCTATGTATCGCTTGATGGTTTCTTTGTCATAGGGCACGCGGACTCTTAGTATGTTGCCTCCTCTTCCGCGTTCTCCTTGGAAGATTCTGGATTCGACTATGCCGCGTCTCTCTAGCTCCAGTAGGTCGCGTCCCCTGCCAGCTCCGATGCCGTAGACACTGGATTTGTGTGTTTTCGCGTGTTTGACTATCTCGTTCGATGTTCTCCAACCGGATTTTTCAAGGGTTATTTTTCGTTTCATGTAGTCGTCCACAAACGAGGCGACAAGGTAGTTGAATATGTTTTCAGCTTCTTTGGTGTGGAATTCAAATGTGGTTTTTGGATGAACAGAGACGTTTGCTGGTTCGGGTCTGCTTGTTCGGAACTTTCCTGTGTCGTCCACGTATACCAGCTGTGGTTTTAGATTAAGGACGCCTGTTGCTGTGGCTTGTAGATTTATCTTGATTGATTCGACCTTAAGGGGGTCTATCTTTCTGCCTTTCAGGTTTATTGTGCCATTCTCAACTTCGTATTGAGGAGTGGTTCTGGTTATCTTCGTGCCTGAAGGAGCAACATTGTCCAATCTGACCAAGAGTCCTTGGTTGTTTCCAACATTTACCAGGTCCAGGAAAGCGTCGAATTCCTCTCCTATTTCAATCGTCTCCGAGACCTTCAAGTTAGCCTGAATGTCTGCGTGTTCGAATCGTTCTGAGCCCACGGCACTCTCCAGTGTGGGGGAAGGCACCGGAAACGATGTTGTAGAGATTATGGGTTCATGTAGTATATCTACCAATGACGAGGCGAATTCTTTCTCTTTTCTGGTCTCTTTCAGTATATTACGAACTTGTTCCCATTTGTCAGATTGTTCTGCTTTCTGAAAATGTTGGGCTGAATTTTCCAGGATTTTCTCGGCTACGGTGTAGAGTTTTGTCTTCTTTTCAGGGTCTGTTTCCTTCTTTGCTTGGTCGATATAGACATGAGCGTCGAACAGCAACCCGGTAGCTTTGGCGTAGTCGGACGCATTCTCCGAGCCAGCTTGCAGATAATGGCTTGCTGCGCTCTCTAGCTCTTGTATTGCCAAGTTCCTCATTGCATTGTCCATGGTGCCAACAAATTTCGTTCCTGATTCAAGTGCCCTGCAGAAATGGTAGTTACCCATTGTCAGATTCTTCGTCGTCTCGTCTGAAGCAAGATCTTTAGCTCGCTCAAAAAGTTTTGCTGCCTCCAAATATTTGATCGAGGATACTTGAGTTTCTGCCTGAATCATTTTTTGCCATGCTCTGGCGAGAGTGGCGATCAACTCAAGTTCCCTCTTCTCCTCGTCATTCTCTAACGCTTTCATTATTCTCTCAAAAGTTTCAGCGGCACTGCTGAATTTCTCTGAGCTTTGACGGTGGTCACCTTTCCTGTCTAGGATTTTCGCTTCTTCCAGCGCTATTCTCCCAATGCAGTATTCGCGTCTCAGGTCCAAAGATTTGAATAGCAGGTCTGCCATATCCCTCTCGCCTGCGATTTCGATGTTTTTCATTTCGGCAGCGATGGATTTCTTGGCCTGTTGAAACAGTCTGTCTGCCTCCTGGAAGATGGTTTTTGCTTCTTCTGTTTGTTCTCTTCGGCTGAGGCTTTCAGCTTCTTCCAGTCTTGCCCATGCTGAGTAGTTTTGGCTCAGGTACCCCCATTTCTTGGTTGATTCGTGAAGGTGAGCGACCTTCTCGTAATGCGTTTTCGCCTGGTCATGTTGTTTCCGGATATGAGAGCACTTTGCCTTCTCAATTTCACTCCATGCCTCCATGTATTTTGCATAGTCGTTATAGAAGTCTTTCAGTTGTGGGATTTTGTCAGATGCTTTTTTATAGGCGGCGGAGGCTCGCAGGAAACTATTTGTAGCTCTAAGGTGTTCTCCCAGAGTATCTTGGATTTTAGCGATTTTCCAGCTTGATTCGGCAACCAGACTTACGTTGCTTATCTTCTCTGCTGATTCAATTGCTTTTTCTGAGGAGACTATTGCTTTTTGTAGATGGGCAGGATCGTTCGTCAGTTCATATAGGCTGAACAGCTGTGTTGCATGGAAGTCCTGGGCTCTGTAGAAAGAAGAATAGAGTTCTATCCGTCCCATTTCTTCAAAGTACGCCATAATTTTTTCGATTAGCATGAGGCTTTTCTCGGTTATTGCTATGGCCTCTTCTAGCAGGTTCTTCTTTTTGGTTTCATCTTTCTCCAAGGAGCTTAGCTGGGCATTTATTTTGGCCAAGCCCAAAAGTTCCACCCCTCGATCCCAGTAGTCGTACGGGGTTAGTTGTTCGGCTATCTCAATAGCTCTCCTTCTGATGGGCAGGGCCCTCTCTAGCAATCTCCTTTTTGCTTCTGAGTCTTGTTCCAATCCTGCTCTGGCCACAAGTGCCTTGCTTACAACGTGAAGAACAGAATCGACAGTCAGCGGCATTTCAGAGGCTTCAGCGATTTTCATTGCTTCTATTCCTGATTTCTCTGCCTTTACTAAGAGCTCTCTTTTCATCTGTTGATCTGTCTCCAGCTCAGCCCATCCGAGGTAGTATTCTACGTATCCCGCAGGTGAAGGCACCACTCCCCATCGTGGACTCTGATACGACAGTATAGCGAAGCGGGACTGTGCTCGATCGTAGAATTTCATAGCTCTATCTGCCAAGTCTCTTATGCTGTCTGGGTCTTCGGCTGCAGCACACTTCCAGAACAGGATGTAAGCCAGCAAGTCGTCGGCGGAGCCTTGCAAGAAGGTGTCTTTTGCTTCTTCTCCGTATTCGAGAGATTTCTGGACAAGGTTTTCCTGCGCGCCAGAATAGAGTCCTAGCCAATAAGAAGACAGACTCAGTAAATAGGCGTCTTCTACTTTTTTGGAGAATTCGATTGCTTTGCGGAAAATTTCAATGACGCTGAGCCGAAGCTGATTTTGTTCCTGTGGATCTTCTACAAAATAGTAGCCGAGAAAATCACAGATGCGGACAAGTCCTAATCCTAAGAGCGCTCTGCCAGTTTCGTACGGATCATCATTTCCGGTAGCAAGTTCAACTGCTTTTTCTGCCCATCTTCTGCCTCTCTCAAGAATGGATTTCAGAGTTTGTCTGCTCCATTCAAGATATGATCGGGTCCAGACTGCGAGTGAAAGACCATTGAAAGTTCGTATGTACTCCTGGTCGTCTCCTGAATTCAAAAAGGCGGTTAATGCTCTTTCTTCCATATCTAGGCATTCGTCAAGGAGTTTCCTTTTCTCGGCTGGGGAAGGAACAAGCCAGTACCAAAGATAGTTGCTGAGGGCCTTGCATCGAAATACTTTTCCCTCGTGCTTCGTTTCTGACCGATCATAAAATTCAAGTGCTTCTTCATAGGCTCTAATGGCCTGTTTCATTTTTTCGTTGAACTCTTCTCTGTTTTTCGCTTGCATGGCTGCCCGAAAAGATGCATACCCTAACCGCTCACAGACAGCACCTGCAGCCGAGGATTCATGCTGATTTAACATGCTCAAAGTTTTTCTGTATGATTGTGAAGCCCCTGTCCAGTCATAGGTTCTTTCCTGTCTCGCGGCTTGAGCGGCTATTTCTTCTAATCCCTCCCGTTGCAGGGGCATGAGAAACCACGAGAAAACTATACGCGTTAGTTCTGATAAGATTTGTGTCCATCTGTATTATCTAACAGATTTTGACACTTGATTAATGGAAAAATGGGGAAAAATCTATGCGTTTTTTTTAGGCTTTAAAATGGCTAAAAGCTAAATCCTATGGTTTGTTTGCTTTTTAAATCAACTATATGCCTATTTCAAGGTTTATACCTCTGATTATGTTCTAATTTAGGTTTTTACGGTGTTATTGAGCTCATAAGTGAAGCAAAAATGGTTAGCTATTTTTCCAGCCATAGTGTGTACCGTAAGAAAAAACGGAGGAATAAGATGGAAATAAAACTGAAAAAAAGGTTCGCCTTGAATCACACGTTGCCAGTGACGAAAGACAGAGGCCTTCACAGAAGAATCACGGGGGTTACTTCTGGAAACGTTGCTGGGATTTCAATTCAGTCTGCTGCTTACGAGCGTTCAAGAGAGTACTTGGCTCACATTGCTGAGGTCGAACTCAAGCGATCCTTGGTCCAAGCCGAAATCTATCGATTATCACTGCGGTAGGAGGTGATTTCATGCCCAAGTTTTTAGCTGTCCACCCATTACCAGCTCCCGTAACACTCGCAGAAGCAACTCCTGCAGGGAAAGCGGCAAAAGCAAACAACACGGTAGACGCCTACTGGATAGGTGCTTGGGGACAATGCAACGAAGAAGGCAAGATAGTTAAGATACTATGCCAATGGAACGCCACGAGCGCTGAAGAAGTCAGCAAAGTGCTGACAAAGGTTCCAATTCCACTTGAAGGCATCTATCCTATGATAGTCGTGGACGCGGAAGATTACAGATGACGCGCTAAAGGAAATTCAGCAATTCCCCTCTTTTTTCCAACAATCACCTCTAAGGAACGCACACTCGCTCCCAATGACTCGTGGAAGAGTAGCGCTGGCGCGTGCCAACTACTAATTTGATGTTGCTAGTTTCTGTCGGTAGTAGTCGTCCACTGTGAAAACGACCGGACTACTACTTCTAATCTGATGCGTTTTGCCTTTTGGTGATTGTTGTGCTGTAGCGCTTGGCCACAACAACTTCCAGACTGAGATTCCCCAACAAGAAACGCAATAGAAAAAAAGAATTCTTTTTTCAAATAACCCTGTGATTACGTTTCTTGAGGTATAGCCAAAATCCGAATCCAATGGCAATAGCAACCACTAGAATAATCGTCCGATAAACAAGGTCTGGATGAATCGCGAGGTAAGGCGGCGGAGAAGTGGGTTCGGGAGAGTAGCTTGGTTCAGGAGTAGGCGATTGAACCGGAGTCGGTGTGGGTTTCGGGGAAGGAGATGGAAACTCTGGAATCACATCAAGGTCAATGGGATTCATTAGTGGGTAGTTGTCTTTGTTGTTTTCATCTATGATGTATGACGTTTCACCTATTCCATCCTGGTTATCGTCCAGTCCGGAATAGTCATCCCAGTAGTTGCCAAAAGTGCTGTTATCCCACGAGACAATATCCGTGCCCATACTCGTTGTGGGTGGATAATTGTAACTACTCTCTTCCCGGCCTACTTGTTCAGTATTGTTAACAAACAGATTGGCAAAAACCGTGTTTCCAACCCCGCTGACAACAACATCTCCAGCATTCGGGAAATTCAGTAACACAACCCCCACCCCGTTCTGTGTGATGTTGTTACCATAAACTGTCGCGTTGCCGCAGCCTTCCGCAAATCTAATCCCCCAACCGTTGCCTCCTATGTTGTTGCCGTAAACAAAGTGAGGTCCATAATAGAGAAGATTCAACCCCCCTATGCTGTTGCGGGAAATTTGGTT
>CAYSOZ010000049.1:0-8206 GCA_964432815.1 uncultured Candidatus Bathyarchaeia archaeon | reverse complement strand
TTCCGTGTCTGCCGATTTGCTGAACATCGCCCGTTGTGGTCATCATGTCTGCTACTAGCATTACATGGCGCACGTCAACGTCCAAACCCTGATCGTCCAAGACTCCTTTGGCTTCGTTCACTAATGCATTCCTTGAAGCTTCTACTCCTAATGTCTTCGCGATTTCATGAACATTATTGGTAGTTGTCCGTGATGTATCAACACCTGGAATCTCGAGGACTTTTGAAAGATTTGATCCGTCGGTTCGTATCACCCATTCTCCGCTTTCTTCGGTTACCAACACTCGTTTGATGTCTGGAACGCCTTTAACATGGAAGGCCGGTATTTTGGTGAGTAGGCGTTTTAACGTGTCAGCTTTCTTGGGCTTGATTTGAACAGCGTCGTCTTTGATTTTGACGGTTGCATTCTGAATCTGCAGTCTGTTTTCAAGTTCTTCCATGGTTATTGCCCTATCTTCCATCATGGACCTGTTTAACTCAACAACTATCTCCTCTCGCACTGTGTCCTGATAGATTGCTGAAGCCGGATTCTCTAGACTCGTGTAAATCACATTGCGTGCTATTTCCACTGCACTTGCCTGTTTTTTCCTATGCTCTCCATCTAAGTAAATGGTCATAATTGGCGTAGAAGGGATTCTTCGAGCATCAACTATTTCGATTAATCTTGGCAATCCTAATGTCACGTTTTGTTCCTTGACTCCGGCATAGTGGAATGTCCTGAGCGTCATCTGCGTTCCTGGCTCCCCTATGGACTGTGCAGCAACTATGCCCACGGCCTCTCCGGGCTCCATTAAAGCGCGATTGTACTGTTCGGCAGTCCCAGAAGTTGCTTTGTCAATGCCCTTTTTACCGAGTTTGCTTTTAGCCAAATTCTGTTTGAGCTGGTCGACAAGTATTGGTGTGAGTTGTTCCTCAACAGCCGTTAAATGTTTTTTAATGTAATCGGCTGATGCGGGCTCAGCTTTTTCTTCTCCGATTTTTATTTGATCAATGAGTCTGCTGACGTTTACCGCTTTTCCGTGATCGCTTTTCGCAGGATCTACTCCGTCTTCGCCGTACATGAATTGGATTATATCTCCAGCGGAGTTTCTGACTGTGCTGTCATACTCCAAACGGATATGTTCTAAGGCATTAATGAGACGACGCTGCATGTAACCGCTTTGCTGTGTCCTTACGGCGGTGTCGACCAAACCTTCTCTGCCTCCCATGGCGTGGAAAAAGAACTCGATCGCATCTAGACCTGATTGATATGAAGCATAGACGAAACCTCTTGCCCTCGGACTTGGGTCGCCGTCCTCGAAATGCGGCAAAGCGCGTCCCGAGTAACCTCTCATTATACGCTTTCCTCGCACCGATTGCTGACCCACACACGCGGCCATCTGACCGATGTTGAGACTGGATCCTCTGGCGCCCGTTCGAGTCATAACAATGCCCGCATTTTCTAAAGTGAAATCTTGGTCTGCTATCTTTCCTGATTCGTCCCTTGCTGTCGCGAGTTCGTGCATTACGTAGATTTCGAATGATTCTTCAATTGTTTGACCCGGCAGACGAGGCAGCGTTCCTTTATTCTTGCTTTCGATCAATTCATCTATTTTCTTTTGGATACGCTCCATAGTCTTATTCATTTTTATTGTTGCCTTGGGTGACAAAACCAGCTGGTCATACGTGTAACTGAAACCTCGCATTGTTATGAAGAGTTTAAGCAAATGCGTTATCTTGTTCAAGAATTCTCGTCCCGCTTGAGTTCCGTAGTCCTTTATTATGCGGTGAAGCAGACTCTCTGATTGCTCAGCGCCTATGGAGCGTCGGTCGATTATACCTGAAATCAATTCTCCGTTCTTAACGACAACGTAGGCGTCATGTTTGCATTCCTCTTCCTCACATTTTGTGCATCCTTGACAAATGTTTGCTTTCAAAACGTAGTTCAACGTTTTCGGCAGGAAGAGACTGAAAATCTGCTTGCCAGACCACATGGGTTGAGGTTCTTTGATCTTGGGTTCAGGCAATTCCCCCAAATAGCCTGTTGACATGAGAAGTCTGTTTACTTCCCCTCTCGTTAGATAATTAGACGATCTGGTGAAGAAGTATGCACCGGTGATGAAGTCTCGGATAGCACCTATAATCGGACCGCCAAACCTCGGCGAAAGGATCTGATCTTGAACCTGCATAAGCAGCAATGCTTCTGTTCGCGCTTCTTCGCTCTGAGGCACGTGTAAATTCATTTCGTCACCGTCAAAGTCAGCATTGTAGGGTGGACACACGCATAGATGTAAACGGAAAGTCTTGTAGGGCAGTACACGCACATAATGCGCCATTATTGACATTCGGTGCAAAGAAGGCTGACGGTTGAAGATGGCAATGTCGCCGTCCTTTAGATGGCGTTCTACAATAAAGCCAAGCTCCACGGCTTCAGCAATCTTTTCTCTATCCACTACAAATTCGAGTCTTATTCGTTTTCCATCTGGCCTGATGATGTATAGTGCACCTGGATATTTTTCAGGGCCGTTTACAACCAGTTTTTTCAGTTCTTCGATGTTCCAAGCGGTAACTTTTTCGGGAACAGACAGTCGCATGGCAACGTCGTTTGGCACTCCCACCTCATTTATGTCGAGGTTCGGGTCTGGGGAGATAACTGTTCTTGCTGAGAAATCAACTCTTTTCCCTGAAAGGTTACTTCTGAAACGGCCTTCTTTTCCCTTGAGTCTCTGTGAGAGCGTCTTAAGCGCTCTTCCTGAACGGTGCCTGGCTGGTGGTATTCCGGAAGCTTCGTTGTTGAAGTATGTTGTGACGTGATATTGTAATAGTTCTGATAAATCTTGAATAATAAGTGTTGGCGCGCCTGCTTCCATGTTTTCTTTGAGCCGTTGGTTAATCCGGATAATGTCTACGAGTTTGTGAGTTAAGTCGTCTTCTGAACGAATCCCTGATTCCAACGTTATAGACGGACGCACATAGACTGGCGGTACCGGCAACACCTGCAGGACCATCCATTCTGGCCTGGCCACTCTGGGATTGAATCCTAAAATCTCTAAGTCCTCGTCAGAAATTCGCTCAAGCCTTTCGCGTATCATACTAGGTGTTAGAGGTTCAGAGCCAGCTTCAGTCTGCTCGACGAACTTTGTTGGCTTCTCGAAGGTGATTTTGTACTGAACCGCTGCACAGTGAGGGCATTGTTTTGTTTTAATCTCAGAAATAATTCCTTTGAAAACGTCGTCTGGAATTGCGCCCAAGAGTTCATTTACTCTTTCAATACGGCCTCTAACCTTCTTAACAGTTTCATCTGACAATAGTATTCTTCCGCAACTGCGACAGGTTGTTTTCAATAGGTCGAATATTATTTTTGTAAATTCAATGTGTACGATGGGTACTGCGAGTTCAATGTGTCCGAAGTGCCCTGGGCATCGGATTGCTGTATTGCCACAGGTTTTGCATCGTTGCCTAGGTTCCAGTGTACCTAGTCTGCCGTCCATAAGCCCAGCAGTAATTGGAGCACCGTCTTCATCATATGTATCCGGGGTTTGAATTTCTACAACTGATTGTTTACGCAAGTCTTTGGGCGAGATCAAACCGAATGAGATATCGTCAACAATTTTATGGATTAGTTCTTCAGAAGACATTTTAAGCCTTCTCCTTGAGTTTCAATTTGGGTGTAATGCACAAGCTCTGGAGCTCCTGAAGCAAGAGTTTAAACGCGTAAGATACTATGACCGGGGATATCTTCGCTTTTTCGTCGCATATTTTGCAGACATACTTTCGCTGTTTGATGTCGAAATAAGCGATTTGCCCGCATGTTTCACATATGTAGAGTGTGTATTTGTCGGATTCCTCAAGTAACCTGTCCCTGAGCAACATGGCGGCGCCATGTCCAATGAGGCAGTCACGTTCCATTTCGCCGAACCTCAGGCCTCCGCCTCGGGCTCTACCCTCTGTTGGTTGTCGTGTCAACATCTGCACTTGTCCTCGAGCTCGAGCATGGATCTTGTCGGCTACCATGTGGTGCAATTTTTGGTAGTATACCATGCCCACGAAGATGTCAGCTACGAATTTCTCTCCAGTTGTTCCGTTGTAGAAAATTTCGCTTCCTGTGTTGCTGAATCCCAGCTTCACTAGACTTTTGCGTATTTCGTCGGGTCCTTCATTAGCAAATGGCGTTCCATTAGCAGGTCTTCCTCTTGCTGCAGCAGCTTTTCCTGCGAGGGATTCGATGAATTGTCCGATTGTCATTCTTGACGGGATCGCGTGTGGATTGATTACTATGTCGGGGACTATGCCGTCCTCCGTGAAAGGCAAGTCTTCTTGAGGCACGATTAAGCCTATGACACCCTTTTGGCCGTGTCGAGAGGCAAACTTGTCGCCTAGTTCGGGAACACGTTGGTCACGAACTCGAACTTTGACGAGTTTACTCCCTTCTCCAGATTCGGTTATGAAAATCCCATCGACAACGCCAGTCTCTGAAGGTCGCATGTCAGCGGATGTGTCTCTCATTGATGGTCCTTTGACTTCGAATTCTTTGTATTCCTCGAGGAATCTGGGCGGGCTGATTCTTCCGATAAGAACATCGCCACCGACTACGCTGGATTCTAAGCTTATTATGCCGTCAGGTTCGAGGAGTCTATAATATTGTTCTCCACGGTACCCGCGGGTTCCTGGTTCTGGAACAATGAACTTGTCTTTTAGTCCACCTAGGTATTGTCGGCATTCAGCTTCGTATATTCTATAGAAGGTGGAACGAGCCAAGCCGCGTTCTATTGAGGCTTTGTTGAAGATTAGGGCATCTTCCATGTTGTAGCCTTCAAAGGAAAGAACTGCCACAACGCAGTTTTGTCCGGTTGGGCGTTGTTTGTAGCCTATGACTTCCATCAGTTCGGTCTCAACTAATGGCATTTGGGGATAATGCAGTATGTGAGAACGCGAATCTACACGATGATGGAAGTTTGTTCCGTAAACGCCCAGAGCTTGTTTAGCCATAGCAGCTTGGTAAGAGTTGCGTGGTGACTGATTGTGCTCTGGATATGGTATCGTCGAAGCGCAAATTCCCAAAATAGTGTAGGTCGCGATTTCCGCGTGTGTATGTAAGGGCAAAACTTTGTCCAAAGACACTGCCAAGTAAGCGTTCTCTTCTTCTTCGGCATCCAAGTATTCGACCAAACCGTTCCTGACGAGATCTTCCCAAGTCCATTCTCCTAATGCTATTTTTTCGAAGTGCTTTGACTGCAGCCTTGAAACGCCATTTTCAACGATTACTAGCGGACGTCTGACTCTTCCTTCGTCGCAATTTGCGTGAACTTCTTCCGTTTCAGTTTGCTGTTTAGAGAAGTAGGTTATGTTGACTTCAGTAGAGATCTCGCCCGTCCGTCTTTTTTCTCTGAAGGACTTCACTAATTGCTGGGCGGAATCTATGTATGCGATAATGTTTCCGTCAACGAAAACTTTCGCACCGGAAGTTCTCAATTCAGCGCTGGCTTCGTAGGCTGGAACTGCGCCCATTTCGAAGAGGAGCTGCTTAATCTTATCGGGATTAACTCCGACGCTTATTGATGCGGATAAAGCGAGATTTTTTACGAGGCCACAGTTGGAACCTTCTGGCGTTTCGTTGGGACACAAACGGCCCCAATGGGTGGGGTGTAGATCTCGAGCTTCGAAGTTGGGTTGGCTTCTACTCAGAGGCGACTGGAGCCTTCGTAGGTGGCTGAGTGTGGAAATGTAGTTTGTTCTATCTAGGAGTTGAGTTATGCCGACTCTGCCTCTTCCCCAGTTTCCAGTTGCGAGTGCATGTTGGAATCTTTCAGTGATTATTCCCGGGCGAACGGCGGCAGACACTGTTATAATCGGACCCTTCACTCCTATGCGTTCGAGCTGATATTTTATGTCACGGGTCAAGTTTCTAAACGAGACACGGAACAAGTCAGCAAGAAGCGGACCAGCAAGTCTAAGCCGTTTGTTTTTGAAATGGTCTTTATCGTCTTGCTGCCTTCTTCCAAGCTTGAGCTGAATAATGCGATAAGCCATTTCGCCGAGGAATATCGCTTTGTCTTTTCTATTCTTGTCGCTTCGACCCAGGTGCGGTAAAAAGTTCTTATCGAGTGCGGTTTCAGCTTTTTGCAGGCGATACTCTTCTACTTGTCCATGGGCAACACGATTTCCTATGAAAAGAATCGCGTCGGAGGGTGTGTCGACACCTATTGCTTTTTCGAATGAAGCGGCGAGTTCATGTTGAATGTTTTTATCGAGCGAAACTGCTTCAGCTATGTCCTTATCTTTTTCTAATGTTAGTGCACGCATTATCACAACGAAGGGAATTTCCGTAGGAACTCCAGGCATTGTGATGTATATGGCATCATCTGTTTTCAGTTTAAGTTCAATTCTCGCTCTGAAACCTACTGTTGTAGAGAAGATTTTTGCTTGATAAACTGGTGATGTTCCTTTTTCGTCAATGTCAACAATAACCCGGTTAGGTGCCAAGTCTTCCATGGCAACGATAACGCGTTCTGAACCGTTGACCACAAAATAGCCCCCAGTGTCGTCAGGGTCCTCTCCTGCAGCAATTAGCTCTTCTTTCGAAAGTTGAGAGAGGAAGCAGAGTTTCGATTTGAGCATTACAGGTATGTTTCCAATGTAGACGAGCTCGGTGTCTTGGTCTCTCCCGTCGATTACTGGGGTCATTTCCAGAGCGATTGGGGCAGCGTATGCTAGGTTGCGTAATCGTGCTTCTGTGGGATAGATTTCATGTTTGGTGCCGTCGACTTCGGTGACATATGGACCAGTAATGCGTGATTGAGGATCTATTACCCATATTTGCCCGAGTTTCACTTTGTAAGGGCTCTCTGGTACTTCTATTGGGATTTCGCCGACTTCGTCCACGATCTCCTGCAAGCCGTGGTCTATAAACTCGTTGTAACTGTCAAGGTGCTGGCGAACTAGACCTTTCTCGTTGAAGAACGTTTTCAATAATGAATGAATGTCTTGTTTTTGGATTTCAGTCAATTTTTCTCATTCTCCCGCATTTTCATAATTTGAACATTTCTTTTGGATTTCTGTGCTGCGGGTTTTTCTCAAATTTATGATTTCCTCCGATGTCGGATGAGAATCCAACTCCAAAAAGGATCTCCTATCTTTTAAGAGCACAAACCAATGCTTCCCAACTATCTAATAAACTTTTTTATGAAAGTATTGGCAATTTACGTTTTGTTAAACTTTCCCGAAGTTGTCACACGAAAATCTTTTTCTGAGTTTTGTTGAGGTTTGCAGAATCCTATCAAGCTAAGAAATTTCAATTTCTCTCGCTGATGATTGGTTCATTTTAGTTTGCTCCGGTATAGGATGTGAGTCTATCTCCTAGTAATTATGCTCAGTGAGTAGTTTATTGGTTCTATACTGAGTCTTTTCTCTAAGAGCGGGAGCAGAGATTGATCTATCTCATAGCCTATGCTATTTCGTTGAGTGAGCATGGATATTTTGGTAGTTGTGCCTGACCCGATGAAGGGATCAAGAATGGTGTCGCCTTTCACGCTGAACATTCGGATGAGGCGTTCGGCAATTTCTTCTGGGAAGGCAGCGGTTCTCCTTTCAAGTTGGGAGTGCGTTTGCCTTGATCCTTTTATTGTCCAGATCTGGGTAAACCAGTTATCACGTTGCTTTTTAGTGAAGGAACTTTCATAACGAAGTTTATCGTGTTTCGGGAAAATTCTAAGATTCCCTTTTCTGAAAATGAGTATGAATTCGCAGTCAACCGTGACGTAAGCGTTGGGCGGTAGGAACCCTGAGCCCAGAAAAGCTCCTTTGCCTTTGTAAGTCGGTTTTGTGGTCGGTTTCTTCCAAAGAATATAGGGCAGCAGTGTAAACCCTATTTTCAGACAGATTTCAATGACCTTAGAATGATTTGGAAATAGGCGAAATTTGTGGTTTATGGTTCGAGTAGCATCGCCTATGTTTATGCAAGCTATACCGCCGTCCACTAAGACTCTGTAAGTTTCACGCCATGTTTTTTCCAGGTTCAGGTGCATGGTTTCGTAGAGGTCCCTAACTGTTTTTTCCTGTGGGTCCTCCTTCAGGGATTTCCATAGTATAGCGATCTGAAGGTCTTTCTGTTCAAACAGGGAATCCCACATCTTTATCATGGGGTAAGGAGGAGAAGTTATCATCAATTGAATGCTCTCATCAGGAATCTCTGGCATGAATTGGCTATTGCCCAGCACTATCTTGTGTTG
>CAYSOZ010000048.1:0-8262 GCA_964432815.1 uncultured Candidatus Bathyarchaeia archaeon | reverse complement strand
ACTTCGATCAATGCCTCAGAAGACATGCGCAAGTAGAGTCATTATTGAAGGCGAGTTCGTTGATTGTGATTGTTCCCAAACAGACACATCTTTAAGAGAACGCTCGCAAATCTTTCAGTTGGGTGATTCTTTGGAAGTTCTGTTTGTTCTATACAAGAGTAGGTTGCCAATCAGCAGAGTCATAGAATTATTCAATGAAAGGGCTGGTAAGTACCGTGAGGTAAAGGGATTGCTTCAAAAGCTATACATTCACGACGAATCAACGGATCATGTAGGCGGCATTTACGTCTTTGACTCGAAGGAGAATCTTGAGGCGTTTAGAAATTCTGATCTGGCTAAGAGCATAGGCGATGCATACAAATTTGTTGAGCCGCCGACGAGAAGAGTATTCAAGGTAGTTTTGGAATTATACAAAGAAAAAGAACATGTTACGCTACACTAGCACGCGTAAAGTTCAAGAAAAAAGTCTTCTGCTATGTTCGGTTTCCGAACCTCTTCTTCATACATTCCTCGCAGAAATTCTGATGAAACCTTCTAACCCGTCGTGGCTGAAAGAGCCTGCCGCACCTATTGCACTTAATTTGAACGGTCTGTTTGGGCTCGAGAAGTCTCAACCTCCTCTCAATCTCCAACTTGACATCAGAAGCCGTCTCAGTCTCCAGAGCACCCTGCAGCAATTTCTTAGCAATGACCATGCTCTCATCTCCAAAAACCTTCGCGAATTTACTAGTCCCATACCCCTCGGACTTAAGCTGCATGGGCAACATGCAAACAAAATTCAAAGGATAATCAGCTTTATCCAAGTCCACAACGGCGAAGCGAAGGCGCCTGTCACTAGAATAATCGTCCAATCCATCGAGAAAGGAAACGCGTAAACCAAGATTCATAGACAACAACGGCTACAAGACACTAACGCGCCAACTAATAGGTATATCTATTCTCAGATACCGTGCCCCCGCCAAAGTGGTATGGGCAGTCAAAGGTGCGGCGAATGTCCAAGGTGCGAAGATTTTAGCTTAAGCCAGACAGAAACAGTGAAAATTGGATTTAGGATACTGCTTTGATTGCTTTTGATGCTTCGCTTTTGAAAAATCTCCCGTAGCCTGCTCATTGTTGCGCGCTGCTAAACGAACGAGTGCCTAGTACCTATCTCTTTTCCAAACGTTAAAGGAGCATTGGCCCCAACAGTAGCTGCCGCCTCTGTAGATGCAGCCTCCGCATTCTGGCAAATCAAAAAATCTGCGTTTACTCACAAAACCTTCCCCATAAATAATAGATGCAGCCTTGAATTTCTACGTTCCGATATAACGTGTGACTATTCTATTTTTCATAGCAAGCTCCAATAGACTATCTGCTCGCGCATGGTTCGTTTCGAAAAGGGCACGTTTACTCTTCCAAATCTTTCAAAGTAAGAAAAAACCACGGAAACCGCCCTCTGCTTAGCAGCTAGCCTATATAGTTAACATTGCGCTAGATTATGATAGCGACGCGCTGGGATTATTTGAGAAATAGTCAAATCTAGAACAAGAGGTTTTGCTTTTTCAAGAATGTTCTCACTAAGTGTCCGTTGCTATGGAATGAGTGTAATTGAACCAAAAAAAACCAACGATATTAGAGGATCTCGCATTTCTTTCAGTGAAGCATAGAGTGTATCTTGGGGAACTCTTTAAAGCGTTAGTTTCGGCAAGAGAAAGCGGAGAATCCCGTTGCATGAACCTAACAATACAATGCCGCGGCAGCGTGGGCGACCAGGTCATCTTTCTTATTACAGAACACAGCAAGGTCATAGTTCAGTTTCGACTCCCAGGAGAATTGCTCTCTAAAAAAGACATTTGCTTTGAATCTTGGATGAACAATGACAAGATACGCAAACAAATGTACAAACAAGATTGTGTGCCTCACATTTGCACCATGGTTCAGGACTTGCGATACGGAATGAAAAGAGTCAGCGTAGAGGCGAAAGTGCTGGAACCCGCAGAATCCACGTCAATTCGAACGCGATATGGAAGTAACGCCGTTGTGACCAACGTTTGGGTAGGAGACGAAACAGGAAAAGTCAAACTATGCCTTTGGAATGAACCAGCAGTATCCTTAATGAAAGGTGCCATGATACAAATCAAAAACGCTTCAGTGTCAATGTTTAGAGGCGAGCGACAACTGCTTCTAGGGAGGAGCGGAACAATAAACCTGCTGCCAAGTCAAACCTCAGGAACGGAACAACCGCGTGAGCTCATTGCTACATGTCAAGGCTCAAGAAGCCGTAATCTTCCAGAGCAGAAGATACGCTGAACCACTCGATACGCGTCAATTAATTGTCAATTGAGACAAGTTCTTTAAGGGCTATGTTGTTGACGTTAAGCAGCAACAAGCAAAAAAACGTGTGCACATTTACGGAGACATAAACAAGAACTGTGGCAAGCACGTAAATTATATGCGCAGCAGGTACTGTGTTGGGAGCGAAAAAGGATTTGGGAAAAAAGACAAAACTGAAAGTTAAGGGCAAAAGGCTATACAAAAACACTCATGGAAATTGTTACAGAGTGAAACCTAACTTTAGACTCAGCAAGCTGATGCAGCAAAGAAAAAGAATGCGAACACTGAATTCGCAAATGAGTGCATAGCCTCTTCAACAACGAAGCACGCTAAGTGTAGAAGTACTCCAATGTAAATTGTGTGGTTATGCTTTTGTCCGTTACTTGAGCGCGCGCGTCGCAGAATCGGTAACTGATTGGAGATTCAGAAATTATATCTATATTCTACATACTTGATCAATCGTCGGCTGATGCAAGGGAACTAATGATGAAACATTCTAGATTCTTTACGCTTTTCGTAGTTTTGGGAGTTGTCTTCCTGGCAATATGTGGAGTTCTCCGTGTAGCAAAAGAAAACCAATTGATAGCGGCTACCCCCGAGTTTGGCATTACTGGTCTATTCTTGCCACTGTTTGCCGGAACAGCTTTTCTGACGGCTGGAATATGCGGAATTGGTATAGAAAGTTTCAATTCATGCACAAGCAAAACGTCAAAAGCAGCATATAGCGTCTTGGTTCTTCTGGTCGCCTTTTTGGGCAGTCTGACTTTATACTACGTTTACTTTTCATTTTCAACGTTAGGGGTGTATTTCTAGAGTCAATATGGAAACAAACGTCTTGAAACATTTCCCGATCAAGCATGATTACAGACTAGCTGAGAGCGGCATTGAAAGGGTGTGCGCTTAAATATCTTGTAAACCCATTCCCGCTTATGGCTAAGGAAGATGCAAAAATAATGGTTACCAAGGACGGACCTTATCTCGTATCTGGCGGTTTGCCTGTTGACAAACAGATAATTGGAATAGGAAAAGAAGACGAGCCTGAACAGTGGATTCAAGGCGAGAAAGTATCTTCTGGCAAGACTTGTGCACTATGCCGCTGTGGTGAATCGAAAAACAAGCCATTCTGCGATGGAACCCATGCGAAAGTCAAATTCAACGGAAAGGAAACCGCAAGCAAAAAGACGCATGGCAGGCAGGCCAAAGTCATGGACGGACCGACTTTAAGGTTGAAGGATGCATCAAAATTGTGTGCAGCTGCAAGATTTTGTCATCGAGGAGGAGGGGTCTGGGAGCTTACCAATCGTTCTGACGATCATAAAGCAAGGGATTTGGCTATTGAAGAAGCTTGCCAGTGTCCTTCAGGGAGACTCGTGGAATGTGACAAGAAAACTGGGAAGGTTTTCGAAAAAGAGTGTAGACAGTCAAGCAGTTTAGTGGAGGAGCCACAGAACAAGGTTAGCGGTCCGATCTGGCTCAAAGGTGGAGTTCCCGTGGAATCTTCCGACGGAACAGTCTACGAAGTTCGTAATCGCCAAACCCTATGCCGCTGCGGAAAATCGCAGAATAAGCCGTTTTGTGATGGTTCTCACATAGACGAAGGGTTCACTGACGGCGACGCCTCCTTAGGATGAGAGGGGCGTTTGAAAGAATGGAGAGCTTGGCTCTATCGTTTTCCAGTGAAGCCGTCAAGTTGTTTCGCGCGCTAAGATTAGGCCTGTCATCAGCTGCCTTAAAGTTTCATCCAGGATAGGCAAATGGTCCGCTGTAGTGTCAAATAAACGTTATGAACAGCCTGAATCCGACAAGAGTTTAAAGCCATGCAATCCATCGTCTAATTGGTGAACTTGAAAATCAGCAGAGCAAAACTATTTTTGGCTGTCTTGACTTCAGTTTCACTTCTCGCAATATTATCGTTACGTAATCAAGTCTGGAGTGCTAGTAACTCTGACTCTCTTGAACTCTCTTGCTGTGGGTCATCGTTTTCTGGAGGATTTTTAGGAGCGTGCGTGGGCTCAAATTTTAAGGTCGAAAGCAGAGCTAAACGCTTTTTCCATTAATCCATTGGACTCCCGTAGCTTCAGAGAGGTCTTTTTTTAGAGCGACGAGGTCTTCCATCTCCAGCTTCTTGATATCATCCTTCCCAATAATTCTCAATAAACCCACAACTTCCATATTTGAGACATTAATGAAATTGGTCAGCTTACGAACTCCCTCGTCAACGTTTAGTTGTTGAATCAAGACGGGATTATTTGTTGTTACTCCGGTTGGGCAGAGTCCTGTGTGACAGATTCTATATTGCTGACAGTTCATGGCGATTAAAGCAGAAGTCCCTATGTGAACTGCATCTGCTCCCAAAGCAAGACACTTGGCGAAGTCAGCTGAAGTTCTCAATCCTCCTCCGGCGATCAGGCTTACTCTATTCCTTTTGCCGATTTTCCTCAGGTGCTTGTGGGCTCTTGGAAGTGCCACAACAATGGGTATCCCGACATTTTCTCTTACAAACAATTCAGTTGCCCCCGTTCCGCCACCGAACCCGTCAAGCGAAATGAAGTCGGCGCCGCTGTCAACTAGAATTTCAACATCATTTTCTACGTTTCCACAGCCTATCTTAGCTCCTATTGGAGTACCTCCCGTGAGCTCTCTCAACCAGCTTATTTTTTCTCTAAGTTCATTTTCGTTTCCTATATCAGGGTGGCGTGCAGGAGAATAGGCGTCTTCACCCTCTTTTAATTCCATCAACTTAGCTACTTCTGGCGATACCTTTGCTGCCGGCAAAAGACTCGTCCATCCAGGATAAGCCCCTTGACCGAATCTTATTTCCACCGCTGCACATTTCTTTAGAATATCTTCGGTGGTTCCATGCCTTCCAGTAGAATACTGCACAATGAGCTGTTTTGACGCAATGTCGAGTTCTTCTGGAAGGATAATATCTTCGCCGGAGTTGGATCCCATTTTCAAATTTGAGGCGACTCTGGCCAGAACCAGCCTGACATTTTTGGACACAGCTCCGTAGCTCATTCCCCCGAACATGATGGGGGAAGAAACTCTGAGAGGCTTTTTCGCTTCGGGTCCAATAACAACTTCCATGTTTACCTCTTGGCTCTCGTTAAGAGGAGTTTTGAAGATCTGAGCTGGTACGAAGTGAAAGTCGTCCAAAGAAAACGGCATTTCTTTATGGGACCCCATAGAACACAATGCGCTTGTCCCCTTGTCCGCCGCATTGCTTATTTCGACCATTTTGCGGTAAGAGCCTTCTTCCTCATCCAGAGCCTTTTTCCTCATCCGTAGACTCATTCTCCAAACTCATAGATACAGTAATCATAAATGGTCAAGGCAGATAGGTTTTGCCTATTCTACATCGTGCGTTATTCCATATTCTGTTCTAATGTGCCTCTGCAACGAATAGACAATGACTATCAGGCTATAGCTGATTTCGCCCACACCCGCAAACTTGGGGATACCAGGCACGCTGGGCAAATTTAGCAGTGTTAATGAATCTGCAATGATTACAAAGAGGGCCACAGCGAATGTACCGATCCAACCCCAATTTGCTTTTAGCCAAAGACCGGCTGCAAAGACTATGGTTAACAGACCAAATATTATCGTATACACACTGTAGATCATGCCTGATGAACTGAAAAGCGAACCAGTGTTGACGGCGAGAAGCAGCCAGAATCCAGATACAACATGTATGAAGCCTATAATTGACTGAGCAGTTACCAATGTAACTATGCCTAAAGTTCGTCCTTTGTAACTCGGAGGACCCTTGATGCTCATTTGCAAACTGCCTACATATTATCTGACTGTTTGAACTATTAAAATCCTAAAGAGCGCGCTATTTTCTCGTTGTTGCTAAGTCTGGACCACGCAGAAGAGGTTACCGTCAGGATCCTCCAAAACAATGAAGTCGTCCTCAGGATTATACGTCTGCGGATGGCGAGTCGCTCCGATCTCGAGCAGTCTCTTAACCTCGCCTTCCTGGTCGTCTGCATAGAGATCAAGATGCAAGCGCGGGCCCCTAGTGCTTGCCACGCGCTCCCTCTCGAGCGCTTTGTCCAGAGACAGGTTGGGGCCTTTCCCTTCAGGGTCACGCAGAATGACAAAGCCGTCCTCCACAGGTCTGCCGGGGACATAGTGAATTGCTTCCTGCCAGAACGCCAGCATCTCGTCGAACTTTTTGCATTTGACTACGATGGAACCTATTTTTGTTTGCATTTTGATCAACGGTTTTATCTTAGACAATCTGGGTCTAAAAATTTTGGGTTGGGGACTGTCTTCGTGTGAATAATTAATAAGGTATTCATGTGTTCAAGTTTCAATTCTTTGAAGGTTCTGCTTCAGGCTCTGGGCAAAATCTTCTGCATTCTTGAGGTCTTCATCGTTAGGTTTTCCCTTGTTCATTCCCACAAACAGTTTAAGAAAACCATTGGTGTTAAGACCTGCACAGCCGAATTCATCAACAATCATGTAACCTTTAGATTGTAGCTTTTCCCTAAGCGACGAGTGATCTTTGGCGACTTTTTCTTTTCTCGTAATTGCACTTGTTGAAAAGATGAATGCTATCTTTTTTGTTGCCTGTGGAAGTTTATCGGCAAAGTCGAGCAGAACTTTATAGTGTTTTCCACTATCTATCCCTGAGCCAAAGCCTATTAGATCATACTCTTGAAGTTCTTCAGGGTTTGTTTGCTGTGGTGTCTTTATTTGTGCATCAAGAACTTTTGCGAATACTCTTGCGATTTTCTCAGTATTGTTATGATGATATGAAAACAGAACCAACAGACATTTCATTGGCAACATAGCATTCCCCTGACTAATAACGATTGAATAGAAAAGGATTTCAGTTATGTGTCTTTTGAGTCATGTTGGGCTGGATCAGCGCGCGCTGTTGACAAGGTTGATATGGAACAAATCCGATGCTTTCAATGACCATGATGATCAAGCACTCACAACCAGAGGATCAAAAGAAAAGAGAAATGATACATAGGCACTTCTGGGACGAAGTTGGTTCTTTGGAACATATCTCGTTACCTGAGCTGGAGAATTCAGTGAAAAAGGTATTCAAGTGTAAAGACGACAGACGCATCCAAGAACAAATCGGCCTGATGCAGACGGAGCAGAGAATCAGAATAGAAAGTAAAGTAAAAGTCTGGATTAGACAACCAGAAATCAACATCCTATAGAAATGATTCGGGCACAATCGGAAACAAAAGGGGTATCGGTGGGGTTGTCCATTTTGAAATCAAGGCGGGCTTGAAAGATATAGAAAAACATATAGAAAAACATATCAGGACTTTAGAACAACTTGATGGTGTATTTGGAAGCGTCAGAGAAAGACAGCAATACAGAAGATGGTGAAAGAATTGAGCCACAAATCTCCCAGAAAGAGTCTAATTGATGAGTTACCAGGTGGAGTGAAAAAGAACCTTTCCCCTGGAGAAGAAGTTGTCCTTTATCTTAAGACCTTTGAAGTAACTGAAAGGCCGGACTATATTATACTCACAAACCAGCGACTGGTCTACTTCGATGAAAAACATTTGGGTCGTTTCGCCTTCAAGTCTATACCCCTCCAGAAGTTGCTCCAGATAAAGGCGCACAAAGGCGCGGTAATATGGGGAGAAATCTCGTTCAAGAGTGAGGACGGCGTCACACTTGTTTTGGAGAGGGTTAGCCGCAGCGACTTGGAGGGTTTCATTGACGCGCTGGAAGCCGCATATAACCGCATAGCGGTTGAGCCGGTATCAATGAAACATGAAGGAGAACTGCTTGGCATGGCGGAGTGGGAGTATAATAAGCCTGAAGAGACAGTTTTCAGGCAGCAGCCTACGGATCAGGCCAGAACAGTTGAGGACCCGCTGAATCAGCTAAAGATGAGGTTCATCAAAGGCGAGATATCCGAAGAGGAATATAGGGCTAAACTCCTTGTACTGCAAGAGAAATAAACTGCGGCAC
>CAYSOZ010000047.1:0-8365 GCA_964432815.1 uncultured Candidatus Bathyarchaeia archaeon | reverse complement strand
AGATTCTTAATAAAAATTTATATGGAAATAGTTACAATATTAATAAGATCTCCATGGGGATTGTTAGTCTTTCCATTCCAAAGAACTTGTTGGAAAAAGTTGATAGCTACATAAGAGAGCAAGGTTTCGCGAACCGCTCTGAAATCATCAGGCAAGCCCTTAGATCGTACATGTCTGAGGGCAAAAGGCTCGAGGAAATCAAGGGAGAGATCACAGCTACGATAACAACTATTTACCAGAAGGGCGCGATAACACGGGAGACAACAGACATACAACACAGTTACAGCGACATAGTTTTGACATTTCTCCACACACATATCGAGAAAGGCTACTGTATCGAAATCATCGTGGCCAAAGGAGACGTGCAGCTCATGAAAGCCTTCATCTCAGCCCTAAAAGCAAACAAACAAGTTTCAGAGGTCAAAGTTACGCTACTCTGAAAAATTTGAGCCTTCTGAAGCAAACTGATGACTTGACTAATAAACAAAGATAAGGTCCCGGCCTATCCACAACTTCAATCTTGCCAAACCAACCGTTTCAACAACTCTTTCATTGCGGCATTATCGACAAGCGTATCTTTGGCAAGTGCTGCCGAAGCGTTATATGATGGCTTCTCATAGGGCACGCGGATGTGTAATGTAAAAACTCGTAGTGGCAGCGAAGGTGCATCGCCAAGACACTCTATACGAAGATCCTCTTCTCTGCACAACCATCTGAAACTCTTCCAACTCGTTCCTGCAATTTTGGCTTATATTTCATAGAGGTTCCCAACACTATTCCAAACAAAAGCCTCAGGCAACGCTTCTACTATGGCAAGCATTCCTCTCCAACCGGTACAATGCGATGGCACCACTAGTTCGGGACCTATTCTTGAAAGTTCTTTAACAGTCTGACTGATTCGTTTCTCATTCTCATTCCCAGCAAGATGAAAACCCCCAAGCACCGCATGCAGATTCTTTTCTCCAGAGATACGCTGCGCGTATGATACCGTGTTGATTATTCCCGCGTGTGCACAGCCCGAAATGACCACCAAGCCCTTTCTTTTAACGTTGAAAACGATTGCACGATCATCCAAGATCAAAGGTTCGGGTTGCCATGCCTCGTCTATGAACGCTCTATGCTGCAAAAACCCCTTTTCGTAACTTCTTTCCCGAGGGATTTCCCCTGTTATGAGAAAAATGTTGCCAGCAAATAGACAAGGTTGCCTTGTAACGATCAACTGTGCTGACCCTAATTGTTCCCGGGTTGGAAATTCTGGGTAAGCCCGAATGGTTCCATCACTATTTGCGCTTCCTCTCTTTTCGAACATGCTCTGGTGAACGATGAGGGGGAGACTAGCTTTGTTAATTGTTCTGATTGACGATACAAGGCCGCCAAAGTGGTCGTAGTGTCCATGCGATAGAGCGATGTATCTCACTTCGGTGAGGTCTAAGCCCATCGTCTTAGCGTTTTCAACTACGCCATTAGGGCTAATGCCCGTGTCAAACAATATGCTGATTCTTTTTCTACTGCATAGAACACGAATGAGCATTGAGAAGCCGTGCTCTGCGACAGGCAATTGAGGATGTGTTTTTGTCCACTCCTGGCCGTGTCGGTTTCTTGTCCATTGCCTGAAGGATTGAACCTCTCTTCTGTCGATGGAAGAGTGAAAATCTACTGAATTGTCAACCAAACTAATGATTTCGAGACCGTCAACTTCTGCAATCTCAAAACGTTCAAGCGCAGGAGTAGTCATGCTGTGTCTTCCAGTCTACAGAGAGCCTTTGTAGTATGTTGTTGTTGGGCAGCCGACGCATTTCTGTGTTTCATATCGGTTGCAGGGGTCGCAGTTCACGTTGCATGGTGTGACCTTTTTTTCTTTGTGTGCCAGGTTTTCTCTTATTTGAAGGAACGGTGAAAAGTAGGTTTCACTTATTGGGTAGAATTCTGATCGGCGTATTCCTTTGCTGCATCTCAGCGAACATTTTTCCATTGATATGCTCTCAAGGGTTTCAGGTGTTTCTGCAACGACAAGAGCGATCAAGTTGTAGCCCCCCACGGTCTTAAATATCTGGATTACTCTGGGGCAATCTTCAAATCTATTTAGAAGATCTTGCATTGCTTCTGCACTCTCCATTTCTAGCATCACGATTGCTGAGTGGAGTTTAAGGGCACCTGGATTGATCAAAGCCGTTATTTTGACGGTGCCTTTCTTCAAGAGGCGCTCCAGCCTCTTCTTAGTTCCCATGCTGGTAAATCCGATATTCTTGGCTAAGTCCTGTAATGTTGTTCGTCCATCTTCCTGAAGTTGTTCAATTATTTTCTTGTCAATCTCGTCCAAACTATCCGCCTGTTTATTTTATAAACATAAAGTATTAATAAGGTTTATCTATTAAACTTTCCAAAACGCAACAAAAAAAAAGGCATTAAGCAAAGAAAGACGATAAAGTTTGAATGGATTTAATGCAAAAAATGGGCATTACGTATTTTCCTCTGAATCAGTGGCGGAAGGTCATCCAGATAAGGTTGCTGATCAAATATCAGACAGCATATTAGATGCCATAATTAGCAAAGACCCAAACGCAAGAGTTGACTGTGAAACATTAGTAATGCAAGGAAACATTATTGTCACCGGCCAAATCACAACTTCCTGTTATGTAAATATCCCCAAAATTGTCCGCCAAACATTGAAAGATATTGGATTCGACAACGCCAAAGACGGGCTGGACTGTGAAACCTGCGGTGTCTTAGCCTCTTTTACGGAGCAATCGCCGGACATTGCCATGGGTGTGAACGAAAGTAATGATCATGAACAGGGTGCTGGAGACCAAGGAATGGTTTTCGGCTATGCAACAAACGAAACTGCGGAACTGATGCCTCTACCCATATTGCTTGCGCACAAACTAGTAAAAAGGTTAGCTGAATGCAGGAAAAACGGCGTGCTACCGTATTTAAGACCTGACGGGAAATCTCAAGTAGCGGTTGAGTACGTCAATGAAAAACCGAAAAGATTTACAACCGTTGTGATTGCGGCACAGCATACCGCGGATATTGAAATCGAAAGAATACGTGAAGACATAATAAATCAAGTGATAAAGGAGATTATCCCCGCGGAATTGTTAGATGAAAACACTGAATACGTCGTAAATGGAACAGGAAGGTTTGCAATTGGAGGAACACTGGCTGATTCAGGTTTGACTGGACGAAAGATAATCGTAGATACTTATGGCGGAGTCGGAAGACACGGCGGCGGATGTTTTTCAGGAAAGGATCCCTCAAAAGTTGACCGATCAGGCTGCTACATGGCAAGATACATTGCCAAAAATATAGTCGCCGCAGGCTTGGCAGATAGATGTGAGATACAAGTATCGTACGCAATTGGTGTAGCGCAACCAGTCTCAGTAATGCTGAATACGTTTGGTACGGGCAAAGTTGTGGATCAAAAAATACTCGAATTAGTGAAGAGACATTTTGATATGAGACCTAAAGCGATAATAGGCGATTTAGGTTTGCGAAGACCGATTTACAGAAAAACAGCAGTCTTCGGGCATTTTGGAAGAGACGACCCTGACTTTACATGGGAAAGAACTGATAGAGTGGAGCTGCTCAAGAAGGCAATGGAAACCGATGGTTCAGAGTAGCTGAAAAAGAAAGACTGAGTTCACGAATTATATGTGACCGTTCAGCTCAATACGTCTAACATTGTTTATTTTATCAACGAAAAACATAAATAAAGTTTGTTTGTTATACTAAATGCGGCGTTAATAGTTTAGGAGTTTGGGGTCTGTGAAAAAGGTGAAGGGTTGCAGGGTTGATTCTGGTGATGGCGAGATACATTTCATTCTACAAGAAGCTTTCGCTTCGACACGTTGTACAAAGTTCAAATTCTATAAGACTGCTGAAATCAAGAAGATTTCCAAAAAAGATGCAGTCAGGTCACTTTTGCTGTTTCGTGAATAGTCTTACATGTAATTGGAGGATTATGGTAATGGCAAAGATTAAGGTTGACTGGACCAAATGGGTGCGGTACGTGTGTCGATAATTGTCCTGCTTTGGTCTTTGAACTTCAAGACCTTGCGGATTATCCTGAATCAAGGAAATCTGTGCCTGTCAGAGCAGACGACTGCATTCTCTGCATGATATGCATGACTTCATGCCCTACTGGCGCTATAACGGTGGAAGAATGAAGTGTCCAGCCCTTGGCATTTGCTTCAAGAAACGCGTGTCGAGATAGCGGGAGACGTGTGTATGTATAAAAAACAATAATGAAACCAAGGATCCGTTGCGCGTCGTGACCATAGTTCCTGGTTTTCACTTTTACGCGCGCGCTTTGGGCCGCTCAATTCAGAAGTTAGGTTGTTTGGCTTGACAAAAACGGATGATCTCTTACTTGAATTAAATCGTGCTTTCGATGCATATTTGAAGAGTTTTTTCCCCTTCGGATACCAAAACAAAACCTATCGTTTATTCAATATTTATGTTGCATCACCTCGGGCGAGATGTGATGTGTGTGGAAAGTATCCGATAAAGGAGGTTTCAGTAATAAGAGACAGTGATGGTCGACAACTGAAGGCGGGAAATGATTGCATAGATCGAATAACGAACCGGCAGGTCTCTGAATGGTTCAATGATTTCACGCGAAATCGTCAAAACATAATGAACAACAGAGAATACATTGATGGTTTAGCATCTATACTGGAAGCATGCGAAAGGAATGAACTTACTTTTCAGATATCAAATGGGGACGTTATAAAACTGCGACAATTGTTTGCCCTCTTGTGTTACGGGTTGAATCTCACAAGGGAACAAGAGCAACTAGCGGCGTGTTATATATGCAGGAAAAGCAACATTTGAAACACATGCCGTCGGATCATGAACTTAGTTTGGACCAGAATAGAAATACACGCTGGCTTTGAACTTGTCTCAACTGAATGTGTCGAAGCATGGTTTGGTTTGCCCTTTCTGCCCTCAAAAAGAAACAATAATGCGCTAGCTACGGTGAGCTTGATGACCCTCAAATTATTTGTTGTTAGACATTCTGAAACATTTGATAATGCTCGCGGGATATTCTCGGGGTGGCGCGATTCAGAACTTACTCAGAAGGGATTTGCGCAGGCGCAGGGAATTGCTGAACAGCTCAAGCGATACCAACTTGACTATGCTTTTACCTCGCATCTTCACCGAGCTCGAAAAACCCTTGAAATCATCCTCCAGTACCACCAGCATATTCCAGTTTTCATAGACGATAGACTTATCGAACGTTGTTATGGTTTGCTCCAAGGCGAATACAAAAGAAAGGTGGCATACGAAAATCCTGATTGGTATAGTCAGATTCACAGAGGCTATGTCTGCGTTCCACCCGAAGGAGAGAGTCTGAGTATGGTTGAAAAGCGGGTGTTTTCATTTCTGGTGCAGCTTAGGAAATGGCTAAGACGAACTCCAGGAAACGTGGTTATTTCGTGTCACGGCAATTCAATGCGGGCAATCAAAAGGGTTTTGGAAGATTTGAGCGTTGAGCAGATGCTTCAGTTTGAGGCGTCGCAGGATACTGCAGCAGTCTATGAACTCAACTGGTGCAATTCGAGTATTGAACGTCCAAAAGAGCATACAATTAATCCGTATTGGAAGGGTGTTGTTATTTCACGAAAAGTGAAATTGGCAACAGATCCGCGGAACTTGTTGGGGACGTATTACTGTTAACACGCGTTCTGGATTGAAACTGAGTTTATTTTATAAACAAAAGGTATTAATATTATTTATGTATTAAACTGTTATTGCCTTGAAAGGTGAGAAAATGACGAATATGACGGAGCAGATAAGCGTCGCCGGGGAACAATATGAGCGAGAGCAAAAACTGAAATTGAAATTGAGCAAGATTAAGCATAAGATAGCAGTCATCAGTGGGAAGGGCGGAGTCGGCAAAAGCACAATAACCGCAAATCTGGCCATGGCTTTCGCGATGCAAGGACACGAAAACAAGGTGGGTGTTCTTGATGCTGATATTCATGGTCCATGCATCCCAAAGATGTTAGGTCTTAAAGGGCAGACACTGATAGGCGGTCCCGGTGGACTGCTTTTTCCAGTTGTTGGAAAACTTGGGATAAAAGTTGTATCCATGGACTTTTTGCTTCCAAACGATGAAGCGCCAGTGATTTGGCGTGGCCCATTGAAAATGAGAGCTATTCAGCAATTTCTAACTGACATGATGTGGGGAGAACTCGACTATTTGTTCATTGACCTTCCGCCTGGGACCGGAGATGAACCATTAAGCGTTATGCAATTGATTCCGGACCTGGATGGTGCAGTAATTGTGACAATGCCCTCCGAGGTGTCTCAAGCTGTTGTCAAGAAAGCAGTCTCCTTTGCCAAGCAGATGGGCGTGCCAATAATCGGCATAGTCGAGAACATGAGTGGTTTTGTCTGCCCCGACTGCGGAGCCAAAGTCAACATCTTTAGAGCTGGTGGAGGCAAAAAAATGGCTGAAAGCCTCTCGGTTCCTTACTTGGGGAGCATTCCGATAGACCCTAACATCTGCAACGACTCAGATAACGGATTGCCTTTCATAGCAGAAAACAAAACATCGCCTGCAACTGAAGCGTTCAAAGAGATTGTCAAAAAGATTGAGCAATTCTCAGAAAATACGGAAACTGCACGCTTTAAGGAGATAAAAAAATGAAAATATGTGTGAGTGCGACAGGAAACAATTTAGAAGCGCAGTTAGACCCTCGCTTCGGTAGATGTCTTTACCTTGTAATTGTGAACTCGGAAACAATGGAGTTTGAAGCTTACCCAAACTTAGCTGCAGACTCAACAGGTGGTGCCGGAATTCAAATAGCTCAAACCATAGCAAACGAAAGTGTCAAAGTTGTCATAACTGGAAATGTTGGACCTAACGCTTTTGGAGCGTTGTCAGCGGCTGGTATAGAAATCATGACTGGAGCGTTTGGAACTGTCAGAGAGGTTGTTGAGAAATTCAGAAGGGGCGAGCTTCAAAGGATTGGCGCACCCACGGTTGGCGGACATTTCGGAATGGGCAGAGGACGGGGTAGAGGCATATGGAAGCCATAACTAAATCAAACTGTGAAGGATCTAAGGTTTCAATTTCATTAAAGGAGGTGAGCAATTGACAGACAAAGTGATAATTCCTACGGAAAATCAGCTAGGTTTGAACGCTCGATTAGCCGAGCATTTCGGAAGAGCACCCTACTATGCTATTGTCGAACTCGACGAAAACGGTGATATCTCAGATGTTGAGACAGTTCCGAACACCGGCGAGCATGCAGGCGGAATGGGCTTTTCTCACGACCACATTTTGGACTATAAACCAACGGTTCTGATAGTCTACGGTATGGGACCGAGAGGATTGAACACTTTCCAAAGTGCTGGAGTAGCAGTCCTGAAGGCAAACGCGAACACAGTCAGCGAAGTAATCTCAGCCTACAAAAACGATAGGCTTCAAGAGTTAACAGAAGGTTGCGAGCACGCCCACCACCATTAGCAAGTAGAATTTCGGAGGTGAAAGAACGTCAAGGAAACTATCAGAAGAGGAACTGAGATTGATGGTGGAATCAGGATATTCCAAGAAGGCTATCGACTTCTACGTGAATGACGTGAATGTGGGAATACTGGAGAACCCAAGCGTTGTCACCACTTTTCTTGGTCCCTGTGGCGACCTCATAAAGCTGTATCTAAAAATCAGCGAAAGAGATGTTGTAAAAGAAGCCACGTTCTACTACTTAGGTTGCCCAGGCTCAGCAACTTCAGCGTCAGCAATGACCACGCTCTTAAAAGGCAAGACTGTGAAACAAGCAAAGAGAATGACAGAAGATGACATATTGGCGGAACTTGACGGCTTGCCGAAAACAAAGCTTGATTGTGCAAAACTGTCTATAAAAACACTACAAAAAGCCATCGCCCAATACGAAAAGCTGAAAGGTCGCTCGGAAATATAGCCAATTCTCCATTTTATCTTAACTCGTCTTTCAGGTGTATGTAAATGCTTGTATCTGTTGCCAGCGGGAAGGGCGGAACAGGAAAAACATCGGTAGCGATAAACATGGCTCTTTCTGTGGGCAACGTTCAACTCTTAGATTGTGATGTCGAAGAGCCGAACGTGCATCTATTCCTGCATCCTGAAATGTACAAAAAGGAAGCAGTCCATACTTTAATCCCTCGAGTTGACAGAGAACTCTGTGACAATTGCGGAGAATGCGCAAAATTCTGTCAATACAACGCTATATTTGTAACCTCCGAGAAAACCCTTGTCTTCCCGGAGCTTTGCCATAGTTGCGGCGGATGTGCTCTGGTCTGCCCGAGAAAAGCAATAAGTTGGGAAAAGCACAGAATCGGCGTACTTAATTTTGGCAATGCTGGAGATCTGACTCTT
>CAYSOZ010000046.1:0-8509 GCA_964432815.1 uncultured Candidatus Bathyarchaeia archaeon | reverse complement strand
AGGGGTGACCACTCGAGAGCCATCAACCTCGTACTGTAAAACGGTAGAGGCCACTTCGCCGCCTCTGTCAGCCAGTGCTAAAGTCACAAGGGTCAATACATTGAGCACTGCTTCATGAACTGTGCCTGTAACCTCGACGAGGACGTCACGTGTTTCAGCCGTTACTCTTCCCAGATCGTTCGAATTTATGATAGGCGGAAAAGACAGCACCTTATTGCCTGAATCCAAAATAATTGGGTAAACCCTGTGCTTCTTCACTATGCGGCCGTATTCGATGCCCTTCGGATGTCGGTCGAGAATCTGTGAAAGCGTCATTTCTTCGCTGAAGCCTAATGGTGTAAAACTAATTTCGTCAGGTTTTCCAACCGTGTAACGCAAAGGTGGAACGATAAGACTGAAATCATAAAGCCCTATGGATGTTTTTTCGCGGTTTCTGCCGTAGGTTTGGTCGAGTTTGTCCTGCAGATGCATGAGCCCGCGGATTATTGTGTCATTAAGATTCAGGTTTTTGATAATGGCAACGCCCATGAATGGACGGATGGTTGCGAGTCTCGAATCCACAGAAACGTCCACTAAAGACTCTCTGACCGCGTATTCTTTAGGTTTCGTTGCGGGGTTGAGGTAGCCACTAAGCGCCCTTGCCAGACCTTCGACGCTCCAGAGGTCAGGTCGATTCGTGTCTTTAATCTCAATGCTGACATTGTCTTCTTGCGAGTTGTAAAGTTTCACTTCACCTTTGGCGAATGCTAAGTCTTCATCAAGTCTTTCCATATCACCTGCGTAAACGGTGCCCAACAGTTTTTCAAACTCGCGGAGGTTTATATCGATCGTCGGCATAAGTTAGACCACTTCCTTTCTTCTGAGCCAGTCCAAATCCTGGCTGAAAATGCATCGGATATCGTCAATTCCTGCGCGCATCATGAACAAACGGTCAACGCCTAAACCCCAGGCGATAACAGGTACTTCAATGCCTAATGGTAGGGTAACTTCTGGACGGAAGATTCCTGAGCCGCCAACTTCGACCCAGCCGTATCCTTCCTTGTAAGCGTTTAATTCCACGCTTGGCTCTGTGAATGGGAAATAATCAGGTTTGAAGCGGACCTTGTCAGCTCCAGCGATTTCTTTAGCGAATTTTTCAAGGACTCCTAGGAGGTCTTTGAGCGTCAAGTTTTCATCAATAACTATTCCTTCAACCTGGTTGAACTCACTTAAATGTGTCTTGTCAGTGATATCGGGTCTGTAAACGCGTGCGATGGAGAAATGTTTGCTGGGAACTTTAAGATTTCTATTTAGGAGCGTGCGTGCGCTGAGACATGTGCCATGTCCGCGTAGAATTAGCCGTTCGGCTTCCCGGGTTGAGTAATGGCAGTGCCATCCTGTGGATCCTGTTCGCCAGCCGTTTTCGTGAGTCTTCTTAACGTTTTCCACAGCGCTCTTGTACGGATTCAGGTCTCCGTATTCTGGGTCTTTTATATAATAAATTCCAGAGTTGTCGCGAGCAGGATGGTCCTGAGGTGTGTACAAAGCATCGAAGTTGAAGAAGGCGGTCTCTACACTGGTGCCGGTCATTTCTTTGAAGCCAAGTTGGACAAGCTTCATTCTAACTTCATCGAGGAAGCTAAGATAAGGGTGCTTTTTTCCCGGCCAAGTTTTCGATACTGGGGCTTGGATGTTGTACTTCCGGAGTCTAATTTCTTTCCATTTACCTGTGATTATGTGTTCCGGGGTGAGCTGGGTTACTTCTTGCTTGGCTGCCCCTTTATCCAAAGCGGCATGCAAGCCTTCATGTGTAATTTCGAGTTTGCGTTTGGTCTTGTATTCAACATCCAGTAATTTACGCTTTTTGAGTGTTTCGACTGCCGTTTGAAGGCTATCCGTTAGATCGTTATTTGTTGTTTGCTTACTAGCTTTGAGAAAAGTTAGCAGTGCTTCATCGTTTCCCTCGGGTATAACAACCTGATGCAGGTATGAGTCCGCTATGCGGAGAGTGTTGGTTGAAGCGTCGTAGAGGGCCCATTTCTTTCTGAGGGCCCAGCTTAGTGCTATCTGATGAAACTGGGGTTCCAGTTTGGCTTCTAAAGCGGCTTTGTTCAAGTCTGCTTTTCCGCCAAGCGCTGCGATTGTTTTGATCAATCTGCGTTCAGGCAAGCCATTCGCAGCGTGGAATTCTCCTTCGCTTGTTAGCTTGATTCGGGTTTGCTGTTCAGCGTAGACTTTTACGAAATCTTTCTCTTTCAGTGTCAACGCTGCGCGCATTACAGTTGCGTCTGGAAAACCGCACTCCGATATGAGTTCTTCTACCGAAGCAGTTCCGCCAAGCTTTTCCAAGGCAGATATGACTCGTTGTTCGTGCCCTCTAAGCTCAACCATGTTGCTTGCGTCCTTCGTTAATCGTGAATGTAAGAGCGTTATGCATAGTTCTAACGTCGCAAATAAAAGCATGTTGATAGAGCTTTGAACGAATAATACAAACGCAGACGCTGACCTACTAGCTGGAGTTTTGTATGAAAACATAAGCATTATTTAGAACTGGCAGGGTCAATGTAGAATCAACAGACATAAGCTTTAATCAGGTGGAAATTTGGGGTCGGAAACGGATTTGCATGATGTTGGTTCGAAGCAAATCCACGAGGCGAATATCGAAGTCCACCGTTTTGAAGCTGTGTACTACGAGTTGTTTCACCCGGAAGTATTTGGAAAGCAAGAGCAAAGACGAATAAATTCGATGTTAGGAACAGCCGACAGTCTGGTAAGAGATAATGGGAAAAAGGCTCTCGATGTTGGAGCAGGTACGGGAAACCTAACCGATAAGCTCCTCAGTATGGGTTACAATGTGACAGCCGTCGACATCTCGCCAGAGATGTGCCAGATACTGCGGAAAAAACACAAACAGCTCTTAGAAGCAAAGAAGCTGATTGTCATTAACTCTTCCGTCGAAGACGCGCAGTTCATGAGAGGAGAGTTTGACATAGTCACGGGATATTCAGTGCTTCATCATCTGCCGGACTACGCAAACGCCATCGAAATGTTATCGGTTTGGTTGAAAAAAAACGGTATTATGTATTTTGACCATGAGCCGTCTCCCTTCTACTGGAAGAAAGAACTAACTACCTTAGCCAATTTCGTGAAGGATATCTATTTTCATTCTAATCCCTTGATAAACAGTTTGCACTTTCGAATTATCGGAGTGGAGTTTCCGTCTCTCGACTACAGCCTCTCTGACTATTGGCACAAGAAAGAACATCCTCTTGATCATGGAAAGATAGAAAAGGCGTTTGTAAAAGAGAATTTTGACTTTTTCAGGCGTATAGACTATCACCTCAAGGCGACATGGATTTTCAACCCTCTTTTTCCCCTATACAAGCATGTATGCAGTCCTGAAATGAGTTGTTGGATAGCAAGAAAATAGTGAGTCTCAATTGCAAACGAATTTAAATAGAGCACGAATGCTTCTCTAATTTCAGGTACAAATGATGAAAGTGCTCCTCATCAATCCGCCGCAGATCTTTTATCCCGGTTCAGATGCCCCTGCAGGCAATCTTCCTCTGGGTCTAATGTACATAGCAGCTGTGCTTGAAAAAGCTGGCTACAAAGCAGAGATTCTTGACGCGTTCATGACAGACCCTTCCTTTCTAAAAGTCGGTGACGTGACCGAGGTAGGCATGCCGCAAAGAAGAATACGAGAGGAAATACAAAGAAAAAAACCAGACATCGTGGGGATCGCAAATCCCTTCACTTGTCAATCTGAAAATGCAGTCAGAGTCGCAGACGAGGTGAAAGAAGTCGACCCTAAGGTCCTGACAGTTGTAGGTGGTCCACATACTACGGTGGTTCCATTAGAGTTTTTGGCGGCAGCAAAAAACGTTGACATCGCGGTTGTCGGGGAAGGTGAGTACACCATGCTGGATATCGTTCAACATTTTGAGGGGCGGAAGAAATTGGGCGACATTCACGGCATTGCCTACCGCGAGAACGGCAAACTTGCTTTGAACGCTCCTCGACCTTTTATTGACGACTTAGACAAGTTGCCTTATCCGGCTTACCATTTGGTGGACATGGAACAATATTTGAGCCCCAAAGGAATCGAGTACCGAAGCTTCAAGGATCGCGCAATATCAATGATAACTAGTAGGGGCTGCCCCTTCAACTGTAACTTCTGCTCGGTCCGCCTGCACATGGGAAAAATGTTCAGAGCCCACTCTGTAAACTACGTTTTAGAACACATACAATTCGTTATTGACAAGTACCGAGTCAAGACTATTTTCTTTGAAGACGACAATCTCACACTGGATAAGAAACGGTTCGAAACCATCTGCGACAAGATAATTGAAAAGAGCGTCAAGTTCAATTGGGAGACACCGAATGGCATAAGGGCCGACTATTTGACCGAAGACCTCCTGAAGAAGATGCAAAGGGCAGGTTGCAGAAGCATAATCTTCGCAATCGAATCTGGAGACCAAGCAGTTCTGGATAACATTATCGATAAAAGCCTCTGCTTGGAGGACGCTATCAGAGTTGCCAAAATGTGCAAAGAAGCTGGACTCCCCGCTTCAGCTTTTTACATAATTGGGTTCCCTGGAGAGAAGAAGGAGAATATGATGAAAACCGTAAACCTTGCCCTCAGGCTAAAGCGAGACTATGACTTGGGGATGCATCTTCACATTGCGACACCTCTGTATGGGACCAGACTTTACGAACAATGCAAAGATGAAGGATTCATCCGAGAGAACCTGACCCCGCGCGATTTTGCGGAAGTGCGACAGACTCGAGGCCTGCCCTTGATAGAGACAAACGATTTCACTCCGGATGAAGTAAGGAAAATTGCGATCGAAACCTTCAAAGCATACAAGAGACTATCCCTCATAAACTACGTTAAAAACCCCGGAAAGACGTTGAAGACAGCGCTGAGTTATCCGAAAATCATTACAAGATTCATTGAAGACTATTTGGGTCGCCGGTAAAATACCGTCGGGAAGCCCTCTGATGCAACATGTTTCACATCCGCAAGAAGTCTGAATGAAGGGAACGGTGTATGAATCTAAGCTTATCCAACGGTGTTTTCTCTAAACATACGTTGAGTGAAAATCTCGCAGCGGTCAAAGACCTTAAATTCGAGAATCTTGAATTTAACATGAAATGCGTTCAAGAACACGACGAAGATTCAGTTTACACTGCAAAAGAGCACATGAAAGCTCTCGGACTGCGGTGCCTCACACTTCATGCAGCCACCCTACATGTGAAAGAAGAAAAGGAAATTCCGCGAGCAATCTATTATGGCAGAGTTTCTGCAGATTTTGCAGAGAGACTTTCGTCCACTGTACTCGTGGTTCACTCGAACGTGTCAAAGAAGCTTTCCCGAAATCAGCGAAACGACTTCGTTAAAAAAATCTTCGGAGAATTGACCGGTTACGCGGAGAATCTACATTTCAAACTTGCGTTGGAGAACCTTTCATATGCGTCAGATGGTTTCGGCAAGAACGTCGCTGAACTCGAGGAAATCCTGGACGTCATAGATGACAGAACTGTGGGTATCACGCTAGATTTCTGTCATGCCGAAACAACAGGGCAAACTCAAGATATTCTCAGGAAATTTCACCAGAAAATATGCAATGTCCACATCAGTGACCGGGCGCATAGACCCTTCAACTCGGAAACGACACGCTTGAAGGATTTTGTCGCGAAACTTCGGTCCTACGACTACAAAGGACCGCTGACCATAGAGCTCAATCCCAAGTGCACGATTGAGGAGATCAGGTCGACAAGAACAATTCTTGAAAAGCTGGTTCAACAGGATGAAAAACATTTCTAAAGGCTGAACCGATAAACATATTTCTGGGAAAGAGTTGCTTGAGCTTTAATGATGAATAGGATCTCAAGATGCAGAGGGAGGTGGAAGGACGACTCAAGTTGGAGAACTCCACTTGTGCAAGATCTGTGGCAACTCGGTGGAGGTTGTTGCAGCTGGAGCAGGAAAACTCGTGTGCTGCGGACAACCTATGGAGCTGATTGGAACCGCAGATGATATTGAAGAAGAGTAAAAAGAAGAGGGCATGAAAAGTGGACAGTGCACAACTTCAAATAATCACCAAATTGAGACTGCTTTCTTAGTCTCTGATAAAAGATTTTGTGAAACTTAGTATTCGGTTACCTCCATAGAATGATGTTGCAGTCTGTATCTCTGTTCTCAAGGCTCGCTTTCCTCGCAAAACCAATTTGGCAAAACATATATATGAAGAGATTCTGCAGTTGGTATTCTTGGGACGTTGAATGAAAGCAACCCAAATCCTGCTCATTGTCACATGTTTTAGTATGCTCACGTTGAGTTTGTTCGGCAATCCCTGTTTCGCTCTGGGACAGGATGAGGGTGCTGCGTCAGCGTATTGGAATAATCAGAATCATTACCCAGGGAGTAGCGGAACTTTGACCATAACATTCATCAGCAACAGCTCTGATCAGCTCACAATTTACTATGTTGGTGTCCATTTTGACTGGATGGCCTCAGATGGTTTTGTTGGCCTTAATCTACAAGACAGCCCCGTCAACGTTACAAGTCATGGAAGCCGCACCTTTGATCCCATGATCATAAACTTCCCTGCAAACGTTTCTCTTGGCTCTCATAGCTACTACATCGGCATGGATGGAACCCAAGGGGCGAACAATGCTCCCTTTTCTTGGGATTCTCAGCCTTTTTCTATACTTATTCAAGCTTCCACGCAGCCAACTCCTACGCCTACCCAGTCGCCTACCCCTGGAGGTAGCGACCAAATAAACCTCTTGTTACTAATTGTTGGAGCAGCAATAATCGTTGTGGTGGTCGTTTTGTTACTTGTCATGATTCTCAAGAGAAAGAGAAAACCATCCCGAGAGACGGTTGAGATTCCTACTCAACCTGTTACTCCGCCCCCTCAACCGGTGGCTCCTACTCAACCCGCAGCGACCGCAGTCTTGCAGCCCAGCATTAGTGGAGACACTGTTAAACGCCTTGAGAAGCTCAAAGAACTCAAGGACAAGAACCTCATAACCGAGGAAGAATACGAGAAGAAGAAAGACGAGATTCTCTCTCAAGTATAGACCTATTGAGAATAATTGAGCTCGGAAGAACAGGTGGGCTTTCTAGTCAAAGACTTCAGAGCTTTTCTGTAAAAGAAGATTCAAAAGCTGCTGTTGAAGACCGAATTCAAAGTGAGGCGCGGGATGTGGGATTTGAACCCACGCGGCCTTTCGACCACAGACTTAGCAGGCCTGCCCCATACCAGGCTTGGGGAATCCCGCATGACCTAGTCTGAAGATGCAATTCACAATACTGTTGTCGCATTTTTATCCTTTGCTCAGAATCGAAGAGGAGTCATTGCTTGTTTAAGCTTTTGCGTGTCAACAATCCTTTTTATCCACCACGTCCACATTCAAATTGCAGTTGAAAATCAATGGCGTCGCCGATGCATAACCAAACGATAAAATTTACATGTGACGCGTTGAGACAAGGCGCAGTCAAGCAAGTGACAGACTATGAAGAAAGATTTTCAAGCCTGAAGGATGTGTATCATGATTTCCTTTCAAGCCTTATACAGACGAGCTTTGACACGAAAGCGGCGTGCCAAACAGCAAAGGAGTTTTTCGGAGAACCGAAAGTGCCCTTCGCAGGCATAGACGGAACAATGTACTCAAAACCCCTTTTTGACATGGTCATTTTTTTCGGCGGCGCATACGCTTCAACAGGAACTATAGAATTTTCCGAGAACAGCAAACCAGAAGTAGAATATGACAAGAAGAGCTTTCAGCAGAGCATGGGCATAAGCAGCGTCGTCCCCATCTATATCAACGAGATTCCCGATGTTGACCACTCCTACATGGCGCAAGAACAACCAAACGAAATCAATCCTGCCAAACCAGTGACAGATGAGGAAATTGCCGATAACAGCCTCATAGCGAACGCCATAATGACCTTCAGCGAGTATTACTTAGCATACAAGCTGGCTACAGGCATCAACCAGAAAACGCGAATAATATTGATGGATCGCAGCTTGAGCACAGAGAGAGCTAGTCTCCTATACGAAACAAGAAAGACAGATTTCTGGAATCAAAAAAGCACATTAATCGGTCTCAGAGACAGCAAAGGTGAAGACAACCCAATAGATAAAAACGACCTGATCATCGCAAGGCAGCATGTTTTGAACAAGGGTCTTGGTCTACCTCCCGCAAGAGCGGATTACTTGCGGACATCCATAATATGCTGGCTTGAACAAAACAAAACCTTAACTGCAAACCAGATCGCAGCAGAATTCGATGTTAGAGACGAAAAGCGAAAACGAAGGGTAGACCAAGCGCTCAAAAGACTAACCGAAAAACAAATTCTCGTAGAGAAAGAAGGAGTATACACCCTCAATCCCGTTAATGCAACGAGCTGGGAACGCATAAAGGAAATTACAGTTGAGATAGGCAACAACCTCTTCTTCACCAAAACCCCAGACCTCAAGACGTCTAGCGCAATGAGGATCGTTAAAAACGGCAA
>CAYSOZ010000045.1:0-8583 GCA_964432815.1 uncultured Candidatus Bathyarchaeia archaeon | reverse complement strand
GGAATTTCGGAAATCATGAGTTGTGAAGAACCTGAACAAAAAGAACAAACAAACGCTCAGGAAACCAGAGAGAAAACAGTTCTAACCCTGATTATTGTGTCACTTGGTTTGTCTATTCTCGTCGCCAGTCTATTAACCTTATTCGCCAGTGGTCTTCCGCTCGGCTTCTCAATACCCTTTCTGAACCTGAGTCCAACTCTATCAGACATAATTTATTACATTTTCATACTGCCAGCAGCTGCATACATTGGAATTACTGGATTGAAAGAGCTCATACTTGAAAAGAGATTCTCCGTTGAGTTTCTTATGGCAGTAGCGGCTTTGGGTGCAGTCTATCTGGGCTTTCTCTTTGAAGCTGCAACCGTACTTTTTCTTTATTCGATAGCAGAATACTTTGAAAGCTACATACAGGACCGAGCACGCCGCACAGTTCAGAAACTTTCGAAATTCATGCCTGATAAAGCTCGAGTGTTAATCAATGGTTCCGAAGAAAGCATCAATGTGAACGAAGTTCAGGTAAACTCGGTGGTGTTGGTGAAGCCTGGCGAGCGTGTTCCAGTTGACGGAAATATTGTTGAAGGTTCCTCTCAAGTTGACCAGGCCTTGGTCACTGGAGAATCAGTGCCCGTATTGAAAACCGTGAATGACTGCGTGTATGCCGGAACACTAAATACGACTGGATTCATGAAAATAGCAGTCACCAAAAAAGCTGATGAAACTCTAGTCTCGAGAATTGTCAAGCTAGTAGTTGAGTCTGGAAAGAAAAAAGCTTCCATAGAAACGTTGGTTGACAGGTTTGCCAAGATCTACGTGCCAATCGTTATTGGCTTAGCAGTTTTCACAGCCGTTTTGTTGCCTGGACTCTTGGGCGAGCCTTTTCAGATTTGGCTTTACCGTGCACTCATATTACTGGTGATTTCCTGCCCGAGCGCGTTTATAATTTCAGTTCCAGCAACCATTTTCATTGCAATCACTATAGCGGCCAGAAGAGGAGTCATAATCAAAGGTGGAATCTATTTAGAAAAATTGGCTCGTGTGAAATCCGTTGTCTTCGATAAGACAGGAACACTCACTCTAGGCAAACCAATTGTGCATGAGGTACGCCGCGTGGAGAAGAATGCACAAGAAGCTCTAGCCTATGCTGCAGCCCTGGACCAGTTTTCAAATCATCCCGTTGCCAAAGCAATAGTCAGAAAGGCTGCCGAAACGGGAATCGATCTCACCAAACTCAAGGTCACTGACGTGACGGAAGTTCCAGGCAAGGGCATCATCGGATACGTTAATGGAGATTTTGTGGCAGTCGGCAATGTAGAGCTAATGAAGGATTACGACTGCGACTGTAAACGAGCCTACGAGATAAGCGAAAACGACATTCACACCGCAGTTTGCGTTTCAGTAGGAAAGGAGGGATTGGCCTCGGTCTGCGTTGTGGACGAGGTCAGGGAGGACGCGCTCAGAGCAGTTAATTCTCTCAAGAACCAGGGGGTAAGAACGACTATGCTCACTGGCGACAGATCTGAAATTGCGAAAGAGACTGCTCAAGCAATAAACATTGACGAAGTCCATGCTGAACTCTTTCCAGAAGATAAACTCACGATTATTGAGGAACTGAAGAACAAAGATGGCCTCGTAGTCATGGTTGGAGACGGAATCAATGATGCTCCCGCACTCGCTGCATCAGACGTGGGAATCGCTATGGGCGCCGCAGGAGTTGACGTGGCTTTAGAATCAGCCGACGTGGTTTTGGTCAAAGACGAACTAGCACAGATACCATATTTGCTTAGACTAAGTGAGAAGACAATGGAAATCGCCAAACAAAACATAGCGGCGTCAATCGCCGTCAAAATCATCCTAGGCGGTTTAGGGTTAATGGGGTTAACACCTCTGTGGTTCACTGTAGCTTCAGGGGACGATGGCATCACAATGCTCCTCTTACTGAATACTCTACGCCTCGAAAGACTGAAATAATAAGGCAAGATCCGCACGCGGCAAAGAAAATCATAAGAATGTCCAAAAGCCTTTGTTACTCAGCAAGCGAGTAAAAAGGTTCAGTTAACAGAGTCTTTTCTCCGTTTCGAAACAAGTATACTTCACTTAAGAACGACAGGTAGTCACTATAGTGAACAATTGCTGAGCCGCAAGGGATAGCGAATATTGGGCATTTATTCGACAGTTTTTTCAATTCTCCGTCCCTAAAGGAAACATAGTGAACCTTCACACTGAAATCTACAAACCCCAGCCCCTTGGCCAATGTCATTTCCTTGTTGTTTCTATCGGTGATTATGAAGTTCTTGCACAATGCCAAAGCTCCTGCGCTTCTTCCAACAACGACCCCTTCAAACTTCCGTAATAGTCGATCAACACCTTTTTTTCTCAGGCGCTCAACCAACACGCTCGCAACCCCGCCCGTGAAGTAAATTAGGTCAGAATGGCCAATTTTTGTTGCTATTTCTGCCTTGTCTGTGGAATAGTCAATGAATTCGACTGTGTTTGCGCCAAGACTCAAAAAATAACTGGACAATCTTTTCCTCCGTTTGTACGCCTTATCGAAGGACGCACGAGCCCATGGAAACACGGACACGTTGGGTGACCCCCCGGCGTTCGCGAAGGCGTCTGTGTTAACACCTTTGGCGTCCTTTTTGATCAGGTTTTCTCCACCGAGAAGATATAGCTTCATCAAAATAGACCTGGTCTTGTACTTTAAAAAGATAGTTTGTATCACTGGATTTTTCTGATTGCCTTGTTCGTGAAGCTAAAGAAGAAGTTCTGAGTTCGAAGTTCCCAGGGATGAAAGGCTATAAACCTGAAATCGCAGAGTATCCGTAGGAGGGTCAACACGAATTGTGTGGAATATTCGGTTATGTCTTGAACAAGCCCTTGTCAATGAACAAGGTTTTTCACGTTCTCCAGAAGTTGGAAGTCAGCAGATACTCAGATGAAAAGACACCCGTCGGCGGATACGGCGCTGGCATAGCCGCGCTACTTGACGACAACAATGTGTTTTCAGAAAAACTTGGAAAAACAGCCAATTCTCCTGCCATTCAACTATCTGAACTCGTAAAACCCAAACTCTCGGAAGCAAAGGTTCTAGTCAGTCACGTCAGATTTCCAAGCTCCGAATTTCTTGATACAGTGGGCTTCAAGGAGGCTGCACAACCTTATGTTGAGACTTTCGATCCGGAAATGACAATTGTGTGCGCTCACAATGGGCGGATCGAAAACTATCAGGATCTCAAGAAGGATCTAAAAGGGCACGTTTTTGAAAGTGAAAAGACTAAGCTTATTGATTCAGAAGTGATTCCCCACTTCTTCGGATCTCTTCTGCAAGAATCTGATGATGTGAATCTAACCGTAAACACCCTTCTCTGCGCCCTGCGAGGGAAAACTGTTGGGTCTATTGCTTTGCTGCACATAGACAGCGAAATTGCTTTCCTGCATATCCTTCACAAGGGATGGAGCAGAGGGCTGTCAGTCTGGTCAAATGAGAAGAGCGAAGTAATCTTCTCAACGAGACCCGAACCTGTTGTGGAGGAACTCAAGGAAACTCTGGTCAGAGGCAATTTCACAGAGAAAGCAGTTATCAGACTTCACGAAGACGCGAGTCTCAAGCTCTCTTTCCCCATAGTTTTCAAATGAGAAAAAGCTGGACTCGCTGCTACAGTGAGGTCAATGGAGCTAAGCGTAAAGAAGGAACGCAACAAGAGAAAATGGTAATGCTGAATTTTCTGCGAAACCTTTCTAGGACTAACGCTTTGGCCGCGAAGACATATAAACGTCGTTTTCAGTATTCTAATATGTGATTTTGGATGGTTGAAATAACTAAACTATTCTGGAAGAAAGTGATAACCGCGGACGGATTTGTGCTGGGCGAAATTCACAGCGGCGAGGTAGACGAGAACACTTGGCAGATGACCCATTTCTACGTTAGCTTGAACGATGACGCAGCGCGAGCACTCGATTTTCAGGTGCCCTTTTTGGGAAAAGTTGTGGTTTGTCTGCCGGTCTCAACGATAAAGGCAAGTAAGGAAGCAACTGTTCTGAATAAGACGCTTGAAGAGATGCGCCAACTCAGAGAGTGCAAAGCGTAAGTAAATTCCCACTTACACAAGGCAAGTTTCTATTCCTTTTCCGAATGTCGCCCGAAGAAGTGACGTATGTCCTACTGAACAGTCAAGACCTTTAAACTTCTATATTCCGAATACTTATTAGAACGAGTCAGAGAATAGCACACGATGAAAGATGGCCATAGAAGGTTTCACTGAATACAAACGCAGAGAATTCTGCAAAGCAGTAAAATGTCCGGTGCAAACGAAACTGAATGGGCTTTCAGAAAAAACTGAAGAATACGAACGAGTTAGACAGACTTGCAGCACACGCTGCCTCTGTACAACATGGCAGTTTCATCATTGGCTCGTCGAAAATGGTTACTTAATTCTCATACCAAAATCAGATGGCAAAGGCGACCCGCAGAAAACCTAAATCGGGATTATGTTGCTTCGAACTTGAGATCTAAATGGTATAGGCTTCAGTTGCGTATCTTCTCATGACCCAGTGAGTTTGGAAGTAATGGGCAATTCTCGCGATCGAGTTTTTCATCAAAGTAATCCACGCTTCCCTCTGTTCATAGTACGTTGGAACGATCAGATATTCAAGTTTGCTGTAGAGATCACGCAGTTCAATTTCTCTCTTTTCCTCTTCGGTGACTAGCTCCTTAGGATGTGGTCCTATAGACCAACCTGTCACGCCCTCGATGCATCCTTCCATCCACCAACCATCTAATACGCTGAAATTCACCACTGCATTGTGAGCTGCTTTCATCCCGCTTGTTCCAGAAGCTTCCATAGGTGGAATCGGAGTATTAAGCCAAACGTCAACCCCAGAGGTGAGCATCGCTGCAACCTCCATATCATAGTTTTCAAGATATACAATTTCAATCTGGCCTCTCAGTTTGTTTGCATACTCATGGATCTCTCTTATCAGCCTCTTGCCATCGGTGTCTCTTGGATGCGCTTTTCCGGCGAAAATCATTTGAATCTTTCCTTTTTTGTTAACTTCCAGCAGCCTGTGCAGATCAGAAAAGATGAGCGTAGATCTCTTGTATCCGGTAGCCCTTCTTGCAAAACCAATAGTCAAAACCTGGGGATCCAGAATGACATTTGTGGTCTTTTCCACAAATTCAAAAAGTCTCTTTTTCGCCATCATATGAGCATCCCAGACCTCACGACTTGGGATTTCTGTCGCTCTGACGAGCAGGATGGGTTCGTTTGCCCAACTCGGTATATACTTGTCATAGAGCTCTCTGAAAAATTGACAAGTCCAAGTATAGGAGTGGACCCCGTTAGTTACGGATCTTATGTATTGGCCTGGAAATAGCTTCCTTGAGTATTCCACATGCGCTTTGGACACTCCGTTCACATATTTGCTTAGGTTCAGAGCTAGATAGGTTAAGTTCAAATTGTCTGGGCCGGCAAATTGTTTCATGGTTGACATCATATACTCTTTAGGTAGAACTTCCTCGGCTAGGTTGTAAGAGAACTGGTCAAACGCGGCTTCTATTGGTGTGTGAGTCGTGAAAACGCATAGATTCTGAACTTTCTCAGAATTAAGGTCATTTTCTTTTAGTAATTCAAAAGTTAAAAGTGCAGAATGCCCATCATTCATGTGATACTTTCTAATATTGAAAGATAATTCTTTGAGGAGTCTGACTCCGCCTATTCCCAAAACAATCTCTTGTTTTAGCCTGTATTTTTTGTCGCCACCATAAAGGCTATCTGTAATTTCTCGATCCTCTGGATTATTTCCTTCTACATCGGTGTCTAAAAAGAGTATTGGAACCATCCCTCCAGTGGGGCTTTGGTACTCATATAGCCACGCTTGTACTTTCACCGGTCTTTTTTCAATTACTATGGTAATTATCTTGGGCATTAAAAACAAAGATTTGGAAGGATCCCATTCGTCGGGTAGCTCTTGTTGTTCCCCATTTTTTGTAATTTTCTGCCTGAAATATCCTTTTCTGCTTATTAATGTAAGAGCAACCATCGGCAAACGAAGATCCGCGCTGGCTCTAACAATGTCTCCTGCCAAAACCCCTAAGCCTCCGCTGTAGGTCGGAATGTCGTTGCTGATGCCTATTTCCATTGAAAAATAGGCAATTCGTGGTCCTTCTATGAACTGTTTCCTGCAATCGTTGCTGTCAAAGCAATACTTCCTACCTCCGAGGCTACCGTAGGTTATCTTCATTCTTGTCTCTGCGTCGTCAACGTCAATTTGGTTTCCGCAGAGAGGGCATCTTAACGCACAAGTTGGCTCCAAACTGTATCCGTCCAGTCACACACTTCTTAGTTCACGGATTGCTAAATCGCATTGATAAACCATTCTAGAGTCTGTTTCTATGATTGGGGAACGAGTAATCTAAAACCGGCAGAAATATCCGCGACTGAACTGAACTTCCCTTCTACTCGGTTGAGGCGAAATGTGGCCCCCGGAGTCCTAGATTGACGACCAAGGTTCAGACAGGAAGTTTGCTTTTTGGAAAGAAAAGGTTATTTAATTCTAAGATGAAAAGGTTTCGCGGTGAACTGAATAATGGAATGGGGAATGAAGAACAGATTGGCTCAACTCATTCAAGCTGATGGTAAGGCCCTTTTTCTCCCGATTGATCACGGATACTTCCAAGGGCCGACACATATGTTGGAGAAGCCTGGCGAGACAGTGAGACCTCTTTGGCAATACGCCGATGCGTTGATGATGACTCGCGGGGTTCTGAGAAACTGCATAGACCCAGCCAAGACCAAGCCTATAATACTCCGTGTATCAGGCGCTGCAACCGTCGTAGGCGATGATCTAGCCAACGAAGACATCGTTACATCTATAACTGAGATAATTAGACTCAACGCAAGCGCAGTTTCCATGTCCGTCTTTATAGGTAGCAAGTATGAACGCCAGAGCCTGTCAAACTTGGCGAAACTTGTTGACACTTGTGAGGATTACGGGATTCCTGTTATGGCCGTCACCGCTGTGGGCAAAGAACTTGAGAAGCGAGAAGCACGCTATCTGGCATTATGCTGCAGAGTTGCCGCTGAAATAGGCGCTAGAGTTGTGAAGACCTACTACTGTTCAGAGAAATTCGAGAAGATTGTTGAAGGATGCCCTGTGCCGGTAGTTATCGCTGGCGGACCAAAAGTCGCCACTCAACGCGAAGTCTTCGATTTCGTTTATGACGGGATGCAGAAGGGAGCAATAGGTGTGAACTTGGGACGAAACATTTGGCAAACTGAATCTCCGGTCGCAGCCATACGAGCAATAAGGGCTATAATTCATGAGGGATACACGCCACAAGAAGCTCAGAATCTGTTTGAACAAGTAAAAGCCGAAAAAGCCTAACTTTTTCTTGGGTGGAACATGTTTGCTGGTTGCCGTCTACTATAACAATCGTGATGTCAGGATTGAGGAGATGCCAATTCCTGATATTGGCGACGACGAAGCATTGTTGAAAGTCATGGCGAGTGGAATTTGCGGGAGCGATGTTACTGAATGGTATCGTGTGCCCAAGGCTCCGAAGGTTCTTGGGCATGAGGCCACAGGTAGCATAGCAAAGACAGGTTCCAAGGTCGAGAAACTGAAGGTCGGCGACAGGGTCTTTGCGTCCCACCATGTGCCATGCGGCATTTGCCGTTACTGCGTGCGCGGGCATCACACAGCCTGCGAGACTCTTCATCAATCGAACTATTATCCAGGGGGTTTCGCAGAGTTTATTCGTATACCTAAGATGAACGTTGAGCAGGGCATCTATAGATTACCTTCAGACATGTCTTTTGAAGAAGGCACGCTTATTGAGCCTCTGGCTTGCGTTATTCGTGGTCAGAGAATAGCTGCAATCGACAAGAAAGACACGTTATTGATTATTGGTTCAGGAGTCTCCGGCCTATTGCATACACAGATGGCAAGGCTGAAAGAAGTTGAAAGAATTATCGTGGCTGACGTGAATCCTTACAGACTCAGTGTGGCAGAAAAGTTCGGTGCAGATCTTGTTATTGACGCAAGAGAAAATATTCCCAAAAGACTGAAAGAGGTGAATGAGGGACGCCTTGCAGATCAAGTAGTGGTCTGCACCGGCGCAACACAAGCCGCTCTGACAGCTTTAGAGTGCGTAGACAAAGGCGGAACCATACTTTTCTTCGCTGTTCCTGATCCCTCTGCAAGAATTCCTGTGCCCGTAACAACGTTCTGGAGAAACGAGATCACCCTAAAAACCAGTTACGGTGCAGCTCCAAACGACTTGACAGAATCTCTGGCACTTTTAACTGCTAAGAAGTTGAATGTCAAAGATATGATTACACACAGGCTGAGTTTGAACGAGGCTGCAGAGGGTTTCAAGTTGATGTCACAAGCAGGCGAATCCCTAAAAGTAATAATTGAACCCAATAGAAAATAAGCAAAAACCTGGACGAGCCAATCTTTTGTTTATTAACTATCCTTCATGACTTTATCAAACAAATAACCGCGGCCAAATCACACGCCTTCCCTGCGAAACGTGTTATTGATCCGTGTTTTCTTGTATTCATAGAGCTTAAGGCTTAAATT
>CAYSOZ010000044.1:0-8684 GCA_964432815.1 uncultured Candidatus Bathyarchaeia archaeon | reverse complement strand
TTGTAGGTTATACTTCTATATATTATGCTACAAATATGATTCAAATATCTTAGTTCATTGATTAATAAAGCTTGTGCAAACCATGTTGCAGTTTCCTGTCAATTCCCGCTTGAAATGACCTGTATGTTTTTATTTCTTGTTGAATCATCTAACGTACTGCGATGAAGAAAAAATGCGTGTTTTCCTTAAAAGTTATGGCTGCTCTGCAAATCAAGCAGACAGCGAAGTGCTATTGGGATGCCTTGCGAAGGCCGGATACAAATCAGTTGATTCAGCTTCTGAAGCTGATGTGGTTGTAGTCAACACCTGTGCTGTAAAGGGACCAACAGAAAATCGCGTATTAGAATTTCTGAAGCGCGTCCCAAGAGGAAAGAAGATAGTTGTTGCTGGATGCTTGCCGCTCACAAGTTTTGAACGATTATCTCGAGACGCCCGTTTCGACGGGCTTGTGGGTCCCGCGTTTGGCGAAGATATCGTTACCGTGGTTGAACGTGTTATGGCTGGCAAAAGGGTCGTGGCTCTTGACACTGCGTTAGAATCTAAACCTAGTCTATCACTTCCGCGGTTAAGGTCAAACTCCGTTGTGAGCGTGATTCCCATAAACTATGGTTGCCTTGGTTCGTGTGCCTATTGTTGTGTAGTTTTTGCTAGAGGCAGGCTTAGGAGCTACAACCTTGAGGAAATCACTGACCGCCTGCGTGAGGACCTGGAGGCCGGAGCTAAAGAGTTTTGGGTCACATCTCAAGACTTGGCGTGTTACGGTAGGGATCTCGGGACGAACCTTGTTGAATTGTTGGAAACCTTAGTTAACGTTGAAGGTGATTTTCGAATCCGCGTAGGAATGATGACGCCCAATATGGTCATAGATATCGCGGACGACCTTGTCGCGGTATTCAAGAACGAAAAGGTTTTCAAGTTCTTGCATCTGCCCTTGCAGAGTGGAGATGATGGTGTTTTGAAGCGCATGCGTCGTTGCTATACAGTTAAGGAATTTAAAGAAATTGTGAGTGCTTTTAGGACAGCTTTTTCTGAGGTGACTCTGGCTTCAGATGTGATATGTGGTTTTCCAGGAGAAACCCAAAAAGCGTTTGAAAGTACTCTGAGGCTTATCCAGGAAGTGAAGCCTGATATCGTTAACATATCAAAGTTTTTCCCTAGACCAAAAACAGCAGCTGCTTTGATGCAAAACGAGTTTTTGGAACCAGCTGAGATCAAGCGGAGAAGCAGAGCTGCGGCCAAGTTGGCAAAAAGAATCACGTTTGAGAGGAACCAGCGATGGCTTGGCTGGACCGGAGAAGTTTTAGTCGACGAAAGAGGAAAAGTGCCCGGAACGTGGATAGGTCGCAATTTTGTTTACAAACCTGTTGCAGTCAAGAGCCAGCAGAATCTGCTCGGTGAGACGTTGAATGTCAGAGTAGTTAAGGCGTTCTCCTCTCATCTGTCGGGAGCAATATGCTGAAAAGAGTCTTAGCCCGAACCAACGGATTTAGGTCTCTGGTTTTGCAGTTCTTAGACTCTGCAATAGGTCTCTGACATCTGAGGGAGGATATCCAGAAAAGTATTTGCTGAAGTAACCAAATGTCTCTGTTTTGGCATTGGAAAATTGTCTCAGTCTGTCAGCCCAAGACTTTATGTTGGATAGTTTCTCCACTTCTCGCTTGCCCAACGAGCCTTTGACAAGTTTTCGGTTTCCTTCCCATCTAACATAAATAAAATCAGCTGTCATCTCAATGATTTGCGGCATGAAGGGGCTCTCAACCCAAGCCAAGGCGACATTGCTATTTCTGAGGACAGAGTAAAAGCTGGGGTTCAGTAGCTTTCGGTTCCTGATCTCCACGGCGTAGCGGTGGTCTTCAGGAAGCTCTTGAAGGAAATCACGCAAAGATGAAACATGTTCATCGGACTCGAACGTGGATGGTAACTGAAGCAATAGCGCTCCGAGTTTTTCTTTCAGCAGCTGAACCCTCTCCAGGAAAACCTTGGCCTCTTCTTCGCAGTTCTTTAGTTTCTTAATGTGGGTTATGACCTTTGGGAACTTGAGTGAAAACATGAAATCTTTGGGTGTTTGTTCGTTCCAATCTAGAACGGTGCTGATGCGAGGGATTCTGTAAAAGGTGCTGTCAACTTCAACGGTGTTGAAATTCTTTGCATAGTAGCCTAAGAATTGTTTCGACGACAAGTTCGCGGGGTAGAAGTTTTCTTTCCAGAAACTGTAGCTCCAACCCATCGTACCAATGTGAAGGCTTGGCACTCTACTCTCTTCCTTTGAGCAACAGCCAGCTCTTTTCTTTTGCTTTTTTCAATCTTACTAGAATATAGCGTCCCTGGAGCTTGTCGCCTTTTACCTTGAATTCAATCATGTCCTCTTTCCAGACTTTAGGCTCATAGGCGCCTTTGTCCCAGATCTTAACCGTTCCAGCTCCATATTGCCCAGCTGGAATTGTGCCCTCAAAACTTGCGTACTCGAGTGGGTGATCCTCTGTTTCAACTGCTAAGCGTTTTTCATCAGATGTTTCAGGAATTCCCTTCGGCACTGCCCAGCTTTTGAGGACACCGTTCTTTTCCAGCCTTAAATCATAATGTAACCTTCGTGCATGATGCTCCTGAACGACAAAAACCCCTCTCTCATTTCCTTTTTCTGCGTCACCTTTGGGTTCTGTCGTGACTTTGAAATCACGTTTCGAGAGATACTCGGTAAGTCCGCCTTGAATCTGATCCAGAGTGCATTCAAAAGGAAGTTTGTCTTCTCTTAGTCCACGGAAACGGGGCATCCGCAGTCTGATGTCTCGGGTCACAGTCTGATAAAGTACTTCGCAGACGAGTTTTGGTCTTAGCCATTTTACCCTGTCCGGTGTGTCAACCTCAAAAGGAGCAGCTTCAGTTTCTAACCCTTGAATTTTCTCCGACAAAGTTTGTAATGTTTCCTGCGAGAACCCTGTCCCGACTTTGCCAATGTAAACTGGCTTGCCTTCCCGACTGTAAAGTCCAAGGAGTAGAGCTCCGAAAGTCTTCTTCCTGATTCCGGTCCCTACTGTGTAGCCAAAGATCACGCAGTCGCAGGAGTTGAGTCTTCTCAATTTTAGCCAGTTGGCACTTCTCAAACCCGGTTCGTAGAGGCTGTCTTTTTTCTTTGCCACAATTCCTTCCACGCCCTTTTCCAAGGCCGCTGTGTAGTAAGCTTGCCCATTCGTTTCAACGAAATCCGAGATTAGGATGTGTGGTCCTTCCTTGACAGAATTCTGCAGGATTTTCTTTCTCTCAATTAGGGGTATTTTGATCAGTGTCTTTCCATCTTTTTCTAAAATGTCAAAGACAATGTAGACTGCAGGTGATCGCCTTGATTGAAGCTCGATCTCAGTCTCAGAAAGAGCCTTATTTCTCTCTAGGAGAGCCTGAAAGTCGGCTTTGCCCTCTCTCATGACGATTATTTCGCCGTCGAGGACCACGTTACGTGCCAGCTTTCTGAGTTCGTCCAATTCTGGAAAACTGTACTTCAGTTCTTTTCCGTTGCGGCTTCTCAGGCTCAAGTTTTCGTTCACGTAGGCGATTGCTCTAAATCCATCCCATTTGATCTCGAAGATCCAATCCTCGCTTGAAAAAGGTTGGGAGGTAAGCCTAGCAAGCATCGGCTTGTAGCTTAGATTCATTTCTTTTCCAACTGCTTAATCGTTTCACGCAGCGCAACCATGAGTCCCTTGACTTCTTCTTCTGCCGGTTTCTCGACGACTATTTTTTCGCCTTTCAGCTTCTTCTGTATGAGGTCTTCGACTTTTGTTCTGTAGTTGTCTTCATATTCCTCTATGTCGAATTCGCCTGATAGGTCGGTGATTATTTTTGTGGCTAGGCTGAGTTCTGCCTTTTCTGGAGTTTTGAGCTTCTTCAGTTCTTCGAAGGTGTTTGGGTCGACAACGTCGTAGGAATATCTCAAAGTGGTAAGCACTATTGCACCTTTATACGCGTGCACCAGAATCGGGTATTCCTTTGTTCGCAGTGTTATCCTTCCTGCACCGGCTTTACCCATTTTTTGAAGAGCGGTGAGCAGGAGACTGTAAGCGTCGTTGCTGTTGTCGGGCATCAGAATGTAGGAATTGTTATAGTATTTGGGGTCGACGGAGAAATAGTCCACGAATTTGTCCAGTCGGATCCGCTTGTCGGATTCCGGCTTGGTAGCTTCGAGTTCTTCTTTGCTGAACACTACGTATTCGTTCTTGGCAACTTCGTATCCTTTGGCGACCTCTTGCCAAGGTACGATTTTTCCGTCTTTGGTGCAGACTCTTTCATACTTGAGGGGTTGATTGTCTGTCTTGTGCAGGAAATGAAAGCTTATGCCGCGGTCGTAGATCATTGCGTACAATTTGACTGGGACGTTGACTAAACCTATTGTTATGTTTCCAGACCAAATCGGTCTTTTTGGCATTCGAACAGGTTTCTCTTTCTTAGCCATTATCTATTTGCCCTCCAATTTTTCTTTGTCTCAAAAATGTCTTTCCACGGGTCTTTTTTCAGACTCGGTACTGTGAAGATATTGAAGTCGGCTGGCTTTATTCTTTTCTTAAGGTCATTCCATCCGATCGGAGTTGAAACAGTTGCCGTTGGCACCCCTCTGAGGCTGTAAGGGCATACGTTTGTCCTTCCATGGGAGTTCTGAAGGTAATCTATGAATACTTTTCCAGGCTTCTTGGTGTCCGAAAATTCTGAGACCACGTTTTCTTGTTCATTGGCGAGTTGTTGTCCGATTTTGTGAACGAAATCTCTTGTTTCTTTGAAAGTGTGTTCCGGGACAATCGGGATGAGGACGTGGAGTCCCTTTTTGCCTGAAGTTTTTGCGTATGGTTTGAGTCCAAGGTTGTCCAATTTTTCCTTCAGAGAAAGTGCGACTAACGCGACATCTTCGAATGTGGCTGGTGGTTCGGGGTCTACATCGAAAAAAAGGAAATCAGGTCTTTCTTTCGAGTCAATTCTAGAAAGGGGGATGTGAATTTCGATTGCCGCCAGGTTTGCTAGCCAGACGAGCGTGTCAAGGTCATTACATAAAATATAGCTGACATTTCGACGTGCGGTTTCGGAGTAGATTTTGCTTGTCTTAACCCACGATGGGGTGCCTTCGGGAGCATCCTTTTCGTAAAAACTCTTTTCATCTACTCCATTCGGATATCTTGTCAGCACCAAAGGTCTGTCGAAAAGAAACTTCAACATCCTTGGCGCAATTTTGATGTAGTATTTGATTACTTGGGCTTTTGTGATTCCTAATCTAGGAAAGAGGATCTTGTCGAGGTTAGTGAATTCGACTTTGGTTAACCTGTCGCTCATGGTAAGATAATAATTAGGTCAGAGAGTTTAATTGATTTTGCTCGGAAGTAAAGAGGCATTCTAAATGTTTCAGAAACCATTAGATTCGATGCTAGTTTCCATTGGTTCTGTCGATTCCCATTAATTCTACTGCGCGCTTGTTCCAGGCACCAAAAAATGGATCGGCGAAATTTAGATTTATGCGCTAAGATCAGCTTCAGGGAATCAGGTTTTTTGAATTGTTGAACTAAAATGTCTGATGAGTGGAATCCAAATGGGGCTTTTTTCTTGTCTTGTTTTCTGAATAAGCTTTTTTGTTAGAACATTCTTATTGAGTCAATCCGCGGGTGCTGTTTGAATGGAGACTGAAAAAGTTAAGGCGTTAACTGAATCCGTTAAGGAGATTGGGAGGGATCATGTGGCTTTGGCTAAATCTTTGAGCAGTCTCTCAAACGGAGCAGACGCTGCAAAGAAACTGTGGAGAAAAGGGAACAAGTCCATCTTGATAAAAGCTGGCTTATCTCTGATCCTGTTTCCTGAACCAATTGTCAGCGATGTTCTCGGAACCGCACTGTTGGCAGCGGGAGCAGTGCACGAAGGCATCAAACGCCAGTCAATATACCTTGATGATTTGCCCAAGGCGTTGAAGAGCGCAATTAACGACCTAAAAATCGCCAAGGAGTTAATCTAATTTTTTTCGTGACTGAAGGTCAGAGACCTTTTATGAGTTTGTAGCCTATTTTGGTCCCCATCTTGAGCTTGTATCCGAGGCTTATCATTAAAACACCCATCGGCTCTAGATAACGAGCAGCTTTGAGAGGACCTGCATCTATAGGGTCAAAGCCGATGTCTTCGCCGAGTCGCATTACGATTTTCTTTGCCATTTCGTCGTCGCTTGCCACGAAAAGCGACAGCTGAGCCTCACCGATCCTGCCTCTGCTCTGGTTTTGCGCAAGAACTGTGTTGAATGCTTTCACGACACGAGTATTTGGCAGATAATTCTTCAATTTCTCCGCGCCTGATGTTGTAAACCCGATTGCCAAATCCATGTTTTTGTCCAATGCGTTCGTAACATCTATTAAGGGTTTTCCGTCAGATGCAGAGCCAATTGCCCTTGCTGCATCAGGAACGCTGCCAAAAGGGACGGCCATAATAATGACGTCACCCCATTTTGCCGCCTCGTCAACGGGCTCTAGGATCTCGATGTCCGAATTTTATCTCGTGACCGGCTCGGCTTAAACCTGTGGCGAGCGCTGTGCCTACGTTACCCTTACCTATGATCCCAATTCTCATTTTGTGCACTCCAATCAGATGTTTTTCGGCATTCTCTTAAACTTGTGTGATTGCTCAGGAACAACAACAATCGAGCTTAGCGCAAAAATAGTCAAAAATAATAACAGTTGTTCCCAACTAAATTCAAACAAGGTCTTTTGCGAGACTTAGGTCTTTAAGCGCTTTCTTTAAATCCTTGCCTATGTCCTCGGCGAACGCTGCACGGCTTCGGATTCCTTTCTGAACGGCACCCGCTGCTATTAGACTCGACCCGACAATCGGAGTCACCGGTGTAGGCTCAGGTATAGCAATCAAGGCCACCCCAAGTTCAATGAGTTTAGACTTGTTTCCTTCACGAAACAGCTTCTTGGTGCTGGAAGCAACGCGGCCATTGCCTTCCAGTGCGCCAATCAATTGTTTTTTCTCTTTGTTCGCTTCCGTTAAAGCCTCAATCGCTGCTTTAGTCTCTTTCACCTTCAGATTTCATCCCACAAAGCATATAAGATGATTTGAATTAAGAGTTTTGCGCGTACAATATTATGGTTTTTGCACGGTGAATTTTCCAAGTTTGGCGGGTTTTCCGGTTTAGGATAGTCAGAAATAGCGCAAATCGGAGTTTAGCTATGTTTTTGAAAATAGCCCTAACTGTTGCTTTTGCTTACATATGATTTGCAGCGTAAACTCGGAGTGCAGCAACGGTGCCAGCGTGAATTTCTAGATCATCCGCCAAGATCTTACTGTTCAATATCTCCTCACTTTTCACGCATAAAGGGGTAAGACCAATATTTTGGCGGTGCTAAGTTCTGCTTAATCACCCTCTGCGAAATCCACCTAAACATGTGTCCCATTGCGCCGCTCTTGTCGTTCGTGCCTGAAAGTCGCCCTCCACCGAAAGGTTGTTGCCCCACGATCGCTCCAGTCGGCTTATCATTGATGTAAAAGTTGCCCGCGGCATTAACCAACACGCGTTCTGCCAGCGTAATCGCATCCTTGTCTTCAGCGAAAACCGAGCCTGTTAGCGCATAGGGCGACGTCTGATCGCAAAGCACCAGCGTTTCTGCAAACTTTTCATCTGGATAGACATACACCGTTATGACAGGTCCGAAGATCTCTTCCTGCATCGTCTTGAACTGGGGGTTGTTCGTCACAATTATCGTCGGCTCCACAAAATACCCTTTGGAATTGTCACATTCGCCCCCAACGATTATTTCAGCTTCAGCAGAGTTCTTGGCATATTCGATGTAGCCTGCCACCTTCTCGAAAGCAATCCCGTCGATTAGTGCGTTGAAAAAGTTCGTGAAATCTTCTGTTACGCCCATCTTGATTTTTGCAACTTCGCTCATTAAACGGTCTCTCAATTTCAGCCAGGTGGATTCAGGCACGTACAATCTAGAAGCCGCAGAGCATTTCTGTCCCTGATATTCGAAGGCACCTCTGATAATAGCTGCAACCACAACGTCGAGATCAGCGCTGCTGTGAATGAGAACGAAGTTTTTTCCACCGGTTTCGCCCACGATTCTCGGGAAACTCCTGTATTTCTCAATGTTTTCACCAATCGTCTTATACATGTCACGAAAAGTCGTGGTGCTGCCCGTGAAGTGCAGTCCTGCAAACATAGGATGCAGAAAAGGCACCATACCCATTTCAGAAGACCTGCCGGGAATGAAGTTTATAACGCCTTTGGGTAAACCTGATTCGCGAAGAATTTCCATAATGAAATAGTTAGAGTAGACCGCTGATGAGGCAGGTTTCCAAACCACCACGTTACCCGCTATGGCTGGTGCGGTGGGCAGATTTCCACCAATGGCAGTGAAATTGAAAGGTGAGATCGCGTATACAAAGCCTTCTAACGGTCGGTATTGACTCCAGTTTAGGACTCCCGGCGAATTCTCAGGTTGCAAACCGTAGATTTGCTGCATGTAATAAACGTTGAAGCGCCAGAAATCAATGAGTTCACATGCCGCGTCAATCTCGGCTTGGAATACATTCTTGCTCTGGCAGAGCATCGTGGCAGCAACTAACTTTTGACGCCAGGGGCCCGCCAGAAGTTCGGCTGCTTTCAGAAATATAGTGGCGCGTTGGTTCCACTCCATATTAGCCCATTCGGCTCTCGCTGAAAGAGC
>CAYSOZ010000043.1:0-8760 GCA_964432815.1 uncultured Candidatus Bathyarchaeia archaeon | reverse complement strand
ATAGTCTGAGAAGTCTTTGCCGATCATTTCCTCCCTGAAATAGCCTGTTGCTATCTCCGTTGCTTTGTTGACATCAGTGATTTTGCCGTCGGCACTGATTGTGACCAGAGGATCCAGGCTTGCCTCAATTAAACTACGAGAATACAAAGAGGCAGCCCTTATCTTATCTTCAGCCTGTTTGCGCCCGGAAATATCTACGTTGGATTCGAGGATTTCCATAATCTTACCATGCCTATCGAGTGTTGCCTGCCAAGAACTCTGGACGATTATCTTGTGTCCCTTCTTGTTAAATTGAATTATTTCTCCTGACCATCGTCCCGTCTGCCTCACCCTTCGAAGAATGTTTTCCAACGATTCTGAAGTGTTAGTTCTGAGAAGAGTGTGTGCTTTCTGACCGATAGCTTCCTCCTTTTCCAGCCATACAATCTTTCAGCACCCTGACTCCAAAAGGTGATTGTGTCATCAAGCTTCTTCACGATAGTACCATCAGGGCTTAGATCAATGAGGGCAGCTTGTTTGCGCAGTGTGTCCTCAGCTTTTCGACGTTCAGTAACATCCCGTGCTGCTGCAAAAACGCCCTGGACATTGCCCGCTTCATCCCTGTAAACCGTGGCATTGTACAAAACATCGGTAATTTTGCCGGACTTGTGTCGAATGGCCAGAGGATAATCTTTCACGAATCGGTCGGTGAAGACTCTTCTATACCCGACCCTTGCTTTATCGGGCTCTGTGAAGTAATCGGAGAAATCACTGTTAATCAACTGATCTCTTGGGAAGCCCGTAACCAGTTCCGTGGCCTGGTTGACATCGGTAATTTTGCCCTCGCCGCTGATGGTCACCAGTGGGTCAGGACTAGCTTCAATGAGGCTTCTCGTGTACAAGGCGCTTGACGACAGCTTCCTGGTTCGCTCTTCGACAAGCCCTTCTAAGTCCTTGGTATACTCTTCAAGTTTATTTTCAGTTTTCTTGCGTTCAGTGATGTCCTCGAAAATGGCGGCGAAGTAGCCTCTTCTTGGGCTGAACGCGGAGACCGAATACCACTTCCCAAGGGGCTGGGCATAATTCTCAATGACAGCAGGCTGTCCAGTCAGCGCAACTTTTCCGTAGGCGCCGATCCAGTCCGCGGGATCTTTCTCTATGCCAGGCAAGACTTCTGTTACTCTTTTTCCAATTATGTTTTCAGGTTTGAAACCGGTCATTTTCTCGAATGCTTCGTTAGCCGCAAGAAATACGTAATCAACGGGTTTTCCGTTCCCGTCAACTATGATTTTATGGTAAGAAAAACCATTCAGCATTCTAGTGAATATGGTCTCGACTTGGTGGCGGTCGCTCCTAAACGCTTCCGCCCAACCGTTAGATACTTCCATTCTACCCTTTCGAGATTCGATGAGAGCGGCTATTATGTAAATTGTTCCAGCGTACAGTGCAATTCTCCCCAGCCAGGCGGTTACGTCCCCAAGCGCCATCACTTCAAACGCGCTGAACATTCCTATGCTGATCAGACCGATTGCTAAAGTATATAGAAGAAGCACGGGAGACCTAGACCTTGCGTATTGCCATCCAAAAGATAGGAACGATAGACCGAATAGTGCGATTGTTGATCCTACAACTGTTTGGCGTAAGAGTGTGGGTCCAGAAGTCGTGAAAAACGGGGGCAGTGATCCTGACAAAACTAGACCCGAAACGATCCCGACAAAAACCATTGCCGTTGAATATGTAACTATTAATAACCACTTTCTATGGGTGTTTGGGGCCTCAATTCTCCCTAGAACCCAGGCAAAGCTGCCGATGAACTGAACCATCGAAGCGGCAAGGGGACAGATATTCCCAATTGCTACGCTGTAATCTGAAGAGAAATTCGCCAACCAACCAGAAATGATAACAGATATGCCAAATATGAGAATGGAAGCACTGATTAAGAGAGCAGTCACCGATCCGTCTTCAAGGAAAGTTCTTGCTGAAAAATACACGATCGCTGCAGTTCCTCCGGTCCAGAAAACGAGATTCAGAATGAGAAGAAGATAAGGTGGGTTGAAAACGAGCGTCTCTTGAACCCCCAGAACTAGCACTGCCAATATAGACGCTGCTATTACGAGAACGGGGACCGGAGCGAGCTTTGTTAACTGCAATTTTGCGTCAAAACCCTAACGATCTGACTTGGATAATATTTTCGGCAAATTGTTATAAACTTTTTTTAAGATTCAGCGCACCTTGCGCCCGAACAGGTTAGAGCTACACATACTGATTAATGGAAAGGCAGTAGCCTTTTCACCTAAACAAAAGGTTTAGTGTTCAAATTGTTTAGCGCGCGGCGACTAGTTCGACGCTGGTTCCTATGGCTTGGCCCGGCACTCCCTTCTTGAACCTGACTATGACAACGCCGTTCTTCCCGTGGGAGCCCACGATTTTTCCAGCGTGCTTCGTCTTCGCGCCTTTCAACACCACTTTTCGACCCACAAGTTGACCTGATTCTGCCCTGTTGGTTACACTTGTGAATTGGATGAGGCATTCATCTGATTTCTGCGTTCTGATGCCTATTCTATAATTCATTATTCTTCCATAAACTGGTTGAGACAAATCTTTCACCTATGACGGTTAGTTAGAACCGCAGCTTGCTCTTAAACATGTTTCACTCGGGCTGGCTTTTCTGTGGGCTGCCCTGGTTAAGGGGCAATGGAAAGCGGATTTGTTTAGAAAGAACTGTGTTGGCATTTCTTCCTGCTGGGTACTTAATCTTGAAAAACCGAGTTTTCCAGTGGATAGGTTTAAAGGTTGGTTGCGTGACATTGAAATTGTGCAAAAGTATCTTGCGCAAAAAATAGGTAAATAGGAGTTGAAAAAGCATGACGTATAACAAAGAATTCCATAAGGCAACCTGTGCCGACTGCGGAAAGGAATGTGAAGTTCCATTCAAGCCGGACGGAACTAGGCCAGTTTACTGCCGCGAATGTTACAGTAAACGAAGACCACCACGAAGATATTAGATTTTTAAGATAACATCTTAATTTCTTTTAAATCATCCTTTTTTTCCATGAAAAAACTTGTTTTCCCACGGTTAGCCTAATATAGGTAGGAACCGACTTATAATTGTCTATTAGAATTCTTCAGAGGAAGAGTCGGATCGGCTGCACGCGCAGATCTGGTCAATTTGCGCTTTCCTTTTTCTCAGATATTCTAAATGGAGATATATGGTCATGATAATCGAAAATAGAGATAGAAAGATGAATATTGGAAGGCAAAGCAGAGTCCTCGATTACCGTATGGAACCTTAAATGATTTAGTGGTATGTTGGAAAATGGGAAAAAGAAAAATCACGAATGAAGGAAGTTTGGAAAATATGATTTTGCCCACCAAGAACGACGTCTTGGGAGTAGCGGTTAAGATGCTTGGTGCCGACAGAATCATGGTGAAATGCCAAGACGGCAAAGAAAGACTGTGCAGAATTCGCGGCAAACTCAAGAGACGCGTCTGGATCAGAGATGGCGACATCGTTCTGGTTTCTCCTTGGGATTTTCAGTCAGATACGCGAGGCGACATTTTCTGGCGTTACAGGCGAAACCAGTCTGACTGGCTGAGGCAGCACAATTATCTCAGCATGTGAGAACGGGATGGAAGAAGAATCTTGAGGCAGAGAAAATCTATTGGCGAGTACCTGGCTTATCTTTCGGTGAAGTATGATATTGAGCCTGCAAAGTTTCTTTCTGCCCTTCGCCAGGCTGGAGTGGGTATGAGAATTGACTGCGGCAAGTTTTCGATCGAATGCCGCGGCCGAATAGAAAAGAAGCAGATTTTCTTGGTTAGGAATGAAACGGGGGTTGTGGCACAGTTTCGGGTGCCTGATGAGTTTTTTTTGGAGGCTGGGGATTCAATCGGAAAATTCATGAATACTCCCATGCTTCGCGGGCTTCTGTTCAAAAAAAGAAAGGCGGGTCATTTTTGCTCAATCAGAGATGTTAAGTCTGGAATGACCCACATCAACCTGAAGGCCAAAGTGCTTTCAGTTGCCGAACAAAAGCATGTCATGACGAGATATGGGAACTACGCTGATGTGGCCAAGGCACTAATAGGGGATGAAACGGGGGCAATTAATCTTCTCTTATGGAATGAACAGATAAACGCTGTCTCGGTCGGGGGCACAGTTCAAGTTAGTGATGCAAGGGCATCCGTTTTCAGGGGGGAGAAGCAGTTAACCGTTGGCTCAAAAGGTGTGCTGTCTGACGCGGAAGGCTTCGAATTAGAGGGCGCCCGATGTTTGCCCATCGCCCTGGAGACTTAGTTGGTGAAGAAAATATGATAATGAAATGCACGGAGTGCGGAAATACGTTCAGGATTGAAGTTCCTGGCGATGGCGATATAGTCGCTTGCCCCATTTGCGAGGCAGACTTCAAAGCTGTTGTCAAGAATGGAAACGTCCAGATGAAAGAATTCGTCTATGAAGACTACGACGATGGTGAACTTTTCACGAGGTGAGAATGGGTGTCAACAAGAGTGCAGTGGGAATACAGAGTTGTTCCGATTAAAACTCGAATCCATTCGGGCAGCATGGGCGGAGACGGCAAGCCAACCATCGAAGATGTGGAGAAAGATTTGAACGCCCTCGGCAAAGAAGGTTGGGAACTCGTGAGCGTTCAAGCCACAAGCACACAGGATGGCAGGATTTTCACGATTGTTTACCTCAAGAGGCAAAAAATGCCAGAGCGCGACAGTGCAAAGTAAATAGAGGTGATTGTAACGTTAGAAAAACCTATGTTTGAAGTCAAATGCACCGGTTGTGGTAATCAGACCACGGTTCCTTTCAAGCCTACTCCAGGCAAACCGGTTTACTGTAGAACCTGCTTCTCGAAACAGGCGAATAACCGGTATGAAAGTAACGGTGGTGGCAACCACGAAGGCTTTGGCCCGAAACAGGTGTGGGCACGACGAAGAGACAACGGGCGAGCAAACAAAGAGGAAGCGACTACCAGCATCTTTCAACGCCAGTAGACTTGGATTCTTGAAATAGAGGGTTGAGTCAGATACGCCTATGCGTTGCCTTCTTTGTGGGTTCTGTTGTAGAAAAACCGAAATGCTGCTTTCCACAGAAGACATTGAGCGCTTGGAAGGAAAAGGCTACCAGCAGGATTTCTTTGTTTTGCTTGATAAAGAAGGCTACCCTAAACTCCGAAATTTGCAGAACCACTGTGTTTTCTTCAACGTTGAAGATAAGCGATGCATGGTCTACCATTCGAGACCGCTGGGTTGTCGTCTCTATCCAGTAATCTATGATGAGCAAAAAGGGATAATTGTGGATGGTTTTTGCCGGGTCAAAGGCAAGTTGCCTGAAAATCAGATGGCGCAGCGAGGACGGAAAGTGCTTAGACTTCTGGAGAGGATTGATGCAGAAGCTGAAAGACGGCGTAGCGCAAGCTGATTCAGTGCATGTTGCTGTCAAGTGTCAGTCACAACTGTTTAAGAGATTGATTGGCCTTCATCTTCATTCAGATGGGACTTCAGCAGATGAATTTTCTTGAAGCTATGGAAATGTTGCGAACTCTATCGAGGGTCCGTTCTAGAAATTCGAAGGAATGACCCAAACTTGTTATTCTCAACGCTGAAAAGGACGGTTATAAGATTTGGGTCAATCAGAAAACGGTCAAGATGCATCTGCGTTCTTTGGAAGGGTCTACTAAAACTCGACATTTTGGAATAAACAAATGTGACGGATATTTTGTCATTAGTTCTTCACCTTGAAACCGATGTGCCACTCCATAAAGCGACAAGATATCAAGGCATGAACCGTGGTTGTTGTCGAAGCTAAAGGACTGGAAACCGCAATTTTGGTCATATCTTCTGGGTTAGCAGGCTGATAGAGGAAAGAGGGTTTAGATATTTTGCTATCCTTTTGTGAGAACTATTTCGATTGTTGAGACGTTTCTCGGTTTGCTTTCGCCTTCTCTTGGAGGCATCTCCTCTGTGCCTATGGCGATTTTATGTATTTTCAAGTCCTTCAGGAACCGACGTCTTGCTATTTCAGCGGAGTCGACGGCTGTCGTGATTGCCTGTCCTCGGGCTTTCAAGGTTACTCTCTTGCTCTTTGATAGCTCGGTTATTATCGCTAGAACATAGTCCATCGGCATTTTTTTTCCGACGAAGACGGTTTTTTCTGGAGTTTCAAATGCAAGGGACACTTTCACTTCGGTAACGGGTTTTGTAGCTACTGGTTGCTCCGGGACTTTTTGTTCGTGCTGTGTTTCGGCTGTTGTTTGGTCTTCAATTTCTGCATCGCAGCTGTTTTTGACTGCTTCGATTCCGTTCATGCTTCCGTCTTTAGTTTCGTAGCTTTCGCTTTGGGCGATTATTTCTCCGTTTGCGGCTTTGAGATGGAATCTGTATTTGCCGTTTTCATCGGTAAGCACTTGGTATTTTGGGTTAGATATTCCTGTGACTCCTATTGTTAGATCTTCGATTTCTGAATTGCAGTTTTTCTGAACACTTTTTACGCCTTTCATAACGCCAGCGTGTTGTTCGTATGCTTCGCCTGTGGCTATTATCTCGCCGTTTTCAGCGCGGATGCGGAACCTGAATTTTTCTGCAGAGTCTTTGTAGATTTCGAATTTGGGTGGCATATGATTCACGAGCCTTCTTGATGTGTATTCGAGTAGAAAAACCTTTGTTATTGCGGCTGGAATTCCGGATACGCTGCTTTCTCCGGAGGTAATATAGTGTTCATAAAATGGGCTAATGACTTGTTTTTCTGTTATTGGGAATAGGCGAAAAGATGGGTAGCGCAGGAAGGGCCTCATTCTTGCCATTCCTAATGAGGAACTGAGAGCGCGCTAACTAAGTGGTCTTTTAATACATGCCCTAATCAACTGTTTAACGGACGTAGCCTCATGAAACAGAAAGCAAAACCCTGCTTGGTCTCCTGCAGTGTACTGAAAGCTGAAATTGAGAAACTCGTAAAAGAAGGCAAATTGAACGCCGACTTACGGTTCGTCAGCAAATACTTTCACGTAGATTACGCCCAAATAGAAAAACACCTTCGCCCTGTAATTGAAATGGCTCTCAAGAGCCATCCTGAAAACGTTATCCTCGTTTATGGCGACTTATGTCTCGGCATGGACAACGAGATGAAAAAGATGGCAGAGGAATATGGCATCGTCAAGGTTGACGCCTTGAACTGTATCGATTGTCAACTTGGCGGAAAAGGAGTATTCCTCAAAGCCGATCCAGATCATGATCTGATGTTTCTTTCTCCAGGGATGACAGACTTTTTTAGTCACGCCCGGGAGATGATGCGGAGAGAAGGCATGGATGAAACTGCGTTCAAACAGTTGTTCACCGGGATAAGAGGAATCGTGATCCTTGATACGTTTGGAGACTCTGCTGGGTTGAAGTCGAAAGTGGAGAAACTGAACACAGGTCTATTGGTTCTGGAAACGAGATCTGAGGGAGACGGCAACGTAGAAAAAGTGATCCGAGAAGCTATTGAAAAAAACGAAAAACGGACAAGCAGGACGCGCATCTAATCTCACAGAAGCTCTATTGCCTCTTGCCTCGGCAATGCTACAAGAGTTTCTGTGGCTACCCACTCCGCAATATCAATAGACGTTTTCAGTGCTTCTTTTTCGCTTTCCGCTTCAAAAATAAAGACGGTATCGTAGCGTCCAAGCGTCCAATACCAATTCAGCACGTTTATTCCTTTCTTCCTGAACTCTTCGACCAGTTTAGTAGCGTCTCCAGCTGTTTCCTTGCTAGGTTTTTTCCGGAATTTGCCCAGATTCACAAAAATCAAAGTATTTCACCTCCACTCTTCATATTATTCACCTCGTAGCCAAAACTCATTTGTTTTCTAATTCTGGGACTAGCGTAGTCAACTTGACCCAGTTTCCAGCAACTGCCTTTTCTATTAACGGTCTGATGCCAGCAAAAACCTGTGGAGGCATAACGTTCGCCCACCCTTTTGCAACAATGACCTGGTCTTCAAGGTCAAGCAGGGGTAGCACCCACTGAATCATGGTTGGATATTTATCGGGTGGGATACTTCTTGACATTAATGCACCTATGTCTATCTGTTCGTTGTCAGTTGTTCGTTCTCTGAGAATCCTGTAAAGATGAGCGTCTTCCTTGTTCAAATGAATCCGCAAAAACGAACGCAAGATTGCCGTCGCCCTAGCCGTGGTCAAAGGATCAGGGTCTTTTCTGATTGTCTCCAAATCATCAACCATGTTGTCAAGTTCTCTGTGATCCATCAAATAAGGAGTTGCTACTTGAGGTAGCAGTTTGTCCATGGCGGGAAAGACAGCTGCTTCCTCACCCCGGGCATGAATGTCTAGTAGCTCATTCATCGTGTGAAGGCGATCCAAAACGGAAGTGAAATTTCCACCTTCACGAGCTATTCTAGTAACTGTATCATCGATTTGGGTAATGTCTCTGCGAAACGCGTTGTGAAAGCAACGTATTATGTCAATAGGTCTAGACAAACTCTCACATCATCATTTGACAACCCGGTCAAGCTATTAACGGTATGTTGTTGCAGTTATGCAGTCACATTTGTCAAGTGACAGAAATCTCGTGAGAGCGGGAGATTGTGCCGAAGATATCTTTTCCAGCACCAAAATTCTTCATTCTTCTGAATGCGTATTTTTCCAGCCCAAGCTCGTGCATCTGAGATTCAAAACGGGTGTTATGTTAGCTTCTCCGATGATCCTGAACAGCTCCGTGTGTTCGGAAGGCACATTGATTCGAATTTTAGAAGACTGATGCTAACTACTTCGATCA
>CAYSOZ010000042.1:0-8820 GCA_964432815.1 uncultured Candidatus Bathyarchaeia archaeon | reverse complement strand
TATCATGTGGCACTTCTGGGTATATATATGAAAGGGTAGGGAAGATGAACCGGAAAGGGATACTGACTTGTCATGGACGGACTTTTCTGGAGGCCGCAAGAATACGCCGAAAGCATTCTTGATCCATAAAGAGAAGGAGCAAAATATTTAAAACATGGTTTTACACATTTTAGAGCGTTGTGAGTTCTTAATCTGAAACAGAGCTCGTTGTAACTGTTGATGAACTCAAATCCGCAATATTTGAAAGGAACTTGAGCATCAGTTCAGAAAAAGTATCCATCATAGAGGCAAAAACGAAGGAGTCAAAATGGCAAAGGGAAAAAAAAAGATCCTCGTCGTGGACGACGATAAATCCATTCTCAGGACATTCACACGCATTCTTCAAAAGAATGAATATGTCATTGATTGTGCTGAAACTGGGAAAGAAGCAATTGAAAAAGCTGAGACGCAGAACTATGACTTAGCATTGGTGGACGTGAGACTTCCAGATATGGATGGAACTGATTTGCTTGCCAAATTGAAAGAACCCCTACGAAAAACGATAAAAATCATGATTACGGGTTTCCCGTCCTTAGAAAGCGGTATAAAAGCCCTTGATGAGGGCGCTGACGCCTATCTTGTGAAACCTGTAAAACCAGAAGAGCTTCTAATGCTCATAGAGGAAAAAATGAAAGGTAAAGAAGACAGCGAATAGAAAACCAAAAATCGAGCGTCTTTTTACTCAAATCTCTTATAATCAATACGGACGAGCGAAAGCGATTTGAGTGGAGGTTTTTCAATGGATACATTGCATAGGAGAGTTTTGTGAAAATTGATATTCAGCTTTCTAAAGATCAATCAGGAAAGATAAAAGCCCGATTTTCCTCAAGTCTCTACACCGTCACATAGTCTCTAATCATTTGGTTATGTTCAAATGCTAGCGAGCTCGGAATCTGATTCACCCTGAAAGCATGAATATCCTGAATTTCACTTTCTTGTTTTCGAATTTCTCCCCCTAAAACTTTCACGAGAAAACAGGTTGGGAAATAATCATACTCTATGCCATCTTGAACCCCCTTTTCACGATAATCTCCTATCTTTCGCACTATTTCGATGTCAAGACCAGTCTCCTCTTTGACTTCCCTCACTATTGCCTGATCAGCAGTTTCTCCCGGTTCTACTCTTCCACCTGGCAAAGCCCAATATCCAACAAATGGTGGTGTAGATCTTTTGATCAAGAGAATACTGTCTTTTTGATAAGGTATTATCGCTGTTGTGGTTTTCCCTACGAATTTCTTCATGTTTCAACCTCCCGAAATTTCCTCTGCTACCTCACAATTGAGGTAAACGACAACTTTTTTGCAGGGATCTTATGACTTGACCTTTGACCGCCACTTGCCAATTATAGCAATGATAAATATTATGATGCCCGCGATTACGACTAATGGACCAGGAACGACGTTCAGGTAACTTGAAAGTAATATCCCGGAAATCGCCGAAATCGCGCCAAACACAGAACTCAGTGTGATATATTTGGACATGTTAGCACTCATGATTTTGGCCGCTGCAGCAGGAGTCACCACCAAGAAACCAACCAACAAAGTTCCAGTAATCTGTATGCCTATGGTCACGGTTAAAGAGATCAGCAGAAGGTACAAGAGGTTTGTTCGAGCTACGCTGATTCCTTTCGAAGTAGCAAGCTCCTCGGATATAAGACCCAGCACAATCTGTCGGTAGATGAGCTTGGTTAAGGCAACAACTGCTATCGAAACAAGGACCGCGATCGCAGCCTCTAAAATCCCCACTCTGGATATATCGCCAAACAGGGCTTCTTCAAGCGCATCCAAGTTGTCTCCGAAAAGCAGTATCCCTATCGCCAAGGCTAAAGTGAAAGCTGCACCTACGAGAGTCTCAAACGACAGTTTTGTGACTCTACTAAAATGCCAGATCAGAATGGCAGAAAGAAAAAGAAACACAAATCCGCCGACAAGGGGGTTGAAGTTCAAAAGAAAACCTAATGCAAGACCTGGCAAAGCAACGTGCGATAAAGCATCACCGACAAGCGCCATTTTTTCAAGCACCATAATGGAACCCAAGTACCCCGCAGCCACACCCACAGCTGCGCCAACGATTAGACTAGAGATCAGTGCTTCCGACATCTATCTCACCGTATTCTTTGCAGACTGGCTCGCCGTAGATCAATTTCTGTGTGTCGGGGTTCATGATTAATTTGGACTCACCGAAAAACACGAGGCATTTGTTTAGAGCTAACGCGTAATCTGAATACTCTCTGACAATGTGCAGATCATGGGAGATCAAGAGCAAAGTAATCTTATCTCTTGTCGTGAGTCGTCTCAACATTCCGTAGATAGCTTCCTCGCTATCCAAGTCTACTCCGCTTGTAGGTTCATCGAACAAAAGAACATCGGGTTTATCGACTATTGCCCATCCAATTAATACTCTGCGCATTTCCCCCCCTGACAGAGTAGCCAGATTTTTTTCTACAACTGTTTTGCCTTCTAGCCCGACAGAGGCGAGAACGGCTTCAATATCTGACACCGACTCATTCTTAAGGGATAGGAATTCTCTGACAGAGATTGGTATGTCTTTGACTGATAAAATCTGGGGAACGTACCCTATTTTCACTTTTCTTTTCCATTCTATCTTTCCAGTATGAGGGATCAGATTGAGTAATGCCCTGAAAAGTGTTGTCTTTCCCGCTCCGTTGGGTCCGACAATTGCCAGAGTGATACCCTTTTTGATGCCGAAGCTCAAATTGTCAATTATTCTCTGGCTTGAGACTTCTACTGTCAAGTTGGATACTTTTAGTATGAAGTCGCTACGTGTTTCCATAGAAACCATTCACCCAAATTAGGGTGACTCAGCTAATAAAGACTTTTTGTCCAAGGAAGGATGCCATCTTAATGGGTCTCAGATTTTATCGGTCAGTGATACGAGCAGTATTGCGATGATTACTGAGACACCGCCTATGGCTGAGGGCAGGGTTAAGACTTCGCCAAGCAGTACTATGGAGATAGACATCGCAACTAGTATTTCGGTCAGAAGAACCACGGAGGAAGTTACGGGTGAAATATGCTTCAGCCCTTCAAGCCATAAATAGTACGGAACAACCCAGCAGAGGAGTCCTGTATAGAATATGGTAAGCCAGGCGATCAAAGGCAACGTGGCAAAACTACCAGCCGAAAAAGGCAATATGGGTAGCAAAGGTAACATGGTAAAAAGCATCAGCCAAGTCATGGATCTAACCATACTGTTGCTTTCCTTGACAAGCTGCTTGTTGTAAACGATGAAAATGGCCCACAGAATACCCGCAGCGATAACAAAGAACTCAGCTAAAACGGAACTTTTTCCAACTGATGACATTTCCAAATTGGTCGTTATTAACACTACTCCGAAAAGACTCAAGACAATACCAACCATCTTTTTGAAACCCAGACTTTCCTTCAAAAGCCCAGCGCTTAGCAGGGCAACCCAGACGACACTTAGGTTAACAAACAACGAAGATTCAGAAGCACTTGTGTCAACCATACCTGAGTATTGCAGCAAATACGCCACGCCGTTAATCATTCCTAAGAATAAGAGCAGACGCTTCTGAGGGATTTTAAGACTAAGCTGATTTCTAGTTAACAGCATTACAGATGCTAAAGTGAGTGAAGCAATAAGGAACCTTAGGAAGACAAAAGTGTACGGATCCATAAACTGTAAGCCAATTTTTATGGCTGGAAATGATGTGCCCCACAGAAAACCCGCAAGAACAGTCATCAGGACAGCTTTATTCTTGTTGTCTGCCAAAATACTCGGTATTCGCAAAGATTATTCCTTTCTTCCCAATTGATAAATGAAAGCCATCTCAAGACTTTTGCAAAGAACATCTTCTAGCGCATACTGCGCCTCATGTTTCAGATTTTCTTTTAAAAACTCGTTTATGCAAAAGTGCTAATGAGTTTTTGAAGACTTCCCAAGCTTGCCGTTCTTAGCGGGAACGAAAACCGCTGCTGCCACCGTTGTTGTCCACAATCCGGTTTTATCCCCTATTGCCGTTTGCGTTATGTTAGTTGTCTTGATTATCATTCCACTAGTCTTGAAAAGCTGCTTCCTTTCGTCCCAGGCTGTTTCAGGGTCAAACTGAATACCCATTGTAGTCGCAAGCATCGTAGCAGCTAAATCTTCTGAGTAGTCTCCAGCTTTGTCATCCGTCTGTCCGAAGGAATGATGCTCAGATAGGTATCCGTATTGGTTCTTTCCCGACGGGATTGCCACGCCGATAGATGATGCGAGCAGCCTATGGGGTTCGCAGGTGGCATTTCTAGCGATAACTACGAAAGTTATTTCTCCCGGTTGCACCATTTTCAAGCCCTGTTCTCTGGAAACCAGTCTGCATCCCGGCGGCACTATGCTTGAGACATTAACAAGATTACAATAATGAATTCCGGCATCTCTTAAGGCCAATTCGAAACTCTGGAGTTGCTCTTTGTGTCTTCCAACTCCTTTAGTTAAGAAGAAGTATTTAGGTATCATTTGATGTATCGAAAATAGAAGTCACATGTTGCATTTAAAAAGGTTTTTCCGGAAATAGCTTCTTTGTCATCTTCCCTTTTTGTTATCCCCTCTAATGCGTTAACAATGCGACAGGAGACAAAATCAGAACCCTTGCATCGTTGTGGAAGTCAGAGCGATCCTCAAGATTAGACTTACTCGGCACAAAATATTTGCGCGTGTATTTCAGGCATAATATTTCAGAGGACTTGACAAGAAAAAAATAAGGGATAGTCTAGTGTATTATTAAATGGCGCCGTTTTGAAGAAAGCAGCGTTGGTACTAATGTTCATTTTCAGTGTTTTGATAGTAGCTCTCATAATCTTTGCTCAGCTGCTCTTCAAACCATCACCTCCATCCACACCGATTCAAGACCAAAATTCCAAGTTCTTCTGCACTGCATATGAATTCGGCACATCAGATTGGCAAATGAATGACGGGTTCCCAGTCTTAGCATCATACAGTTATCGAACAAAGAATTGGTCCACCACAAAAGTTAAACTTGGAGTGTCAATACAGAACAACAACTCGATATCTCTCTCTAACGTTCAGTTAGACGTGTCATACAGAACTATGGAATATACGTGGAATACTACAAAAGCAAATTTGGGATTTTTTGACGCAGGAGAAGAAAGACATATGGAAATTGCCCTTACAAATCCATATTTGTCGTTATGGGCAACGAGAAGACCTGTGTACGCAAGATACCCTGAGGAAACAATGTGGGAAAATGTCACAGTCTACGTTCTGAACGCAACAGAACTGAAGATCACAGCTTATGGATACGCTGAACCACAAAACGCGAGCTAGATATTAGGATTGTAACCAAGCCGGATTCAGGGAATGCCACTATATAGAAAAATCAGTTCATCGAAAAATATTGCTAAAACTTGACAAAACTGGACTTGAACGAATTTTTTAATAAGTCAACGCAGATATGTTACAATGCTATTCAAGGTGTCCGTTAAGCTTTGGAAAACAAGGATGACCTGAACGCCACGACTTTCCAGACCTATGTGTACCTTATCAAAGTCGGAAGACCCGTCGGACCAAGAGATGTAATGCGGGGAGCCAACCTGAGTAGCCCCAGTGTGGCATACAGGAACCTTCAAAAACTCATGAATTTGGGCTTGGTCGTAACGGACAAGTTTGGGAACTACGTTGTTAAAGAAAAAGTTGGCTTGAAGGGGTACATATGGATTGGAAAAAGTCTAATACCAAGATCTACTGTATTCGGGCTCATTTTCTTAGGCGTTCTAATAGCCGAGGTATCAATTCTAATCCCACATTTATTCTTTTCATCACCTGTTGAAATTTCCTTCTGGTTTCTAACAGTGATTACGGTGGTTACTGCTTTGATTTTTCTGGTAGAAGGCTTACGTTTCAGAGAAGCAAAGAAGAATCAGCCTTAACTTTTTACGAAATCATCTGTGATGAACGGCAGCTAAGGCAAAAAAGCTGGAGATGACATGAGCGCACGATAAATATTTATTAGGTTTTGTTTCGGAAACTAGTGTCTACTAAAAAAACCGAATCGGCAAGAGTGAATGATTACGAATAGGTTATGCATAACTTGATGTTTCACCGGAGCGTGTTTAGGGATGAGGCAAAACTTGACATCAACTACGTTCCGCGCCGCCTACCTCACAGAGAAAAAGAACACCGGTTGCTCATGGAATTCTTCAATTTTCTGCTATCTTTTCCGGAGCGCATGACACAGAGAGTAATCATAACAGGCGAAGTGGGAACGGGAAAAACAGTGCTCGCCCAACGTTTCGGCGCAGACATTACCCTCGAGGCAGGTAAGCGCGGATTGAAACTCCGCTATATCCATGTGAACTGCCGTGAATATCGCGGCAAACTCTTCCTTATACTTCAGCATGCGCTTGCTGTTTTTCGCCCGACCTTCCCAAGCCGTGGATACTCCACTGAAGAGGTCCTCAGCACTCTAATGCAGGTTTTAGATGAGGAAAACGCCTTCGTGATACTGACCTTGGATGAATTCGATACGCTCATCGAGAAAGAAGGCTCAGAGACTGTTTACTCACTGACTCGAATTCAGGAAATGCGAACTGGGAAGCCTCAGCGCATCTCGCTATTATGTATTCTGAGAAACCTGAAGGCTATAAACGGGTTAGACGCAAGTGCACGAAGTACATTACAGCGCAACGTGATTAGCCTCGGAAAATATGATAAAATGCAGCTTAAGACCATCTTAAATGACAGAATCTCCTTGGCGTTTGAAAATGGCACTGTCACTGAGGATGTTGTGAACCTCGTTGCTGAGCTAGCTGTTTCAGAGAGTGGGAACGCACGTTTCGCCATCGAGTTGTTGTGGCGTGCTGGGAAATATGCTGATGCGGAAGATCTGGACGAAGTTGAGCCTGAATGCGTGCGAAAAGCGGTTTCTAGTATCGTACCGACGTTGCGAAAAAGCGAGTTAGCATCGTTGGGACGGCATGAAAGACTCTTCTTACTGGGCGCAACTCGAATTTTTAAGGAAAAACAAAAAGCGTATGCATCTCTATCTGAAGTTGAAAGGGCATACAATGTCGTCTGCGAAGAATATTATGAGAAGCACAACAGCCATACTCAGCTTTGGAACTACGTTCAGCTCTTGTCCACATTGAGCATAATTAAGACCGAAGTCACCCAAACGGGAACCCGAGGAAGGGCAACGCGCATCTCGCTGCCAGCGGTTTCCGCAGCTGAACTCGAACAAGAACTTATTGCATCCTTGGAAGGTGGCCGCTGAACTGAGCGAAAAATTAGCATGTCTCCAATGCTCAGGTATTTCTGCGCCTTAAGTCTCCCTGAGACTTTGCTACTATGGCTTTGTTTGAGGGCCATATTTGAGCGAAAAGACTTAATTTAGTCAGCCCCAAGAGGATGAAGGCGTGAAGCTTATGCAGGTTGAAGACGTTTTTTCTTCCAAACCGCGGATGAAAATCCTAAAACTCCTATCACGGCTGGGCGCAGTCAACGTATCTGAGATAGCACGAAGAATAAACTTGAATTATTCAACGACAAACAAGCATCTGAAGTTGCTGGAAGACGAAGGTATACTTCAACAGCGGCGCTACGGCCGCATCCGCATCTACAAGTTCAACGAAGTATCGCCCAAGGCCCGTGCGGTGCTGAACCTCATAGATGTTTGGGGTCAGGTAAATAAGCAGTAAAACACATCAAATCTTGGGGGAAAATCACGTGACAATGGTTGATGTTTCGGGCAAGGCAGAAATTTTCCGTGAGGCAACTGCTAAAGGAACGATTAAGCTAAAGAACGAGACTGTAAATCTAATTCAAAAGGGCAAAATCGCTAAGGGCAACCCTCTTTACACGGCGAAAATTGCTGGAATCATGGCAGCCAAAAAGACCGCCTTTCTGGTTCCTTTGTGCCATCCGTTGCCTTTGACCAGCGTTGAAGTAGAGGCTGCTATTTTGGATGAATATACTGTCGAGATTTCATCTACGGTTAAAGCTAAAGCCCAAACAGGAGTGGAGATGGAAGCGCTTGTTGCTGTTTCAGCAGCTCTGTTGACGGTGTGGGATATGGTGAAGCAATATGAGAAGGACTCCGCTGGACAGTATCCAACGACGAATATTGAGAATATTCATGTTTTAAGGAAGTTTAAACAGGCATGACAAGCATGAGTGACAGCTCAAAAATGCACAAGGCACATGCACCAAAGGCCCTGAATTTTGCGGTTTTTGTCTGCAGCACATCCCGTTACTCGTCAATGCAGAAAGGCGAAGACCCTAGTGATGTTTCAGGTGATACTATTGAGTTTTTGCTAAAGAACGCAGGCCACAAAGTTCTGTTTAGGAGAGTAATCTCAGATGACAAAGAAATGATTGCGCATGCCGTGAAGAGTGTCTTGAATAACGCTGGCTTGGATGCTGCTATTTTCTGCGGTGGCACAGGGATAACACCTTCTGATGTTACTATAGAATCGGTTTCACCATTTCTTGAAAAGACGCTTCCGGGTTTTGGCGAGATTTTCCGTCGTTTAAGCTATGACAAAATTGGTTCGGCCGCGGTTTTGTCTCGCGCCGTGGCGGGAGTAGCAAAAGGCAAGGCGCTGTTTTGCATACCTGGTTCCCCTGGAGCTGTGCAAATCTCTGTCGAACTGCTTATATCGCCCGAAGCGCCTCATATCGTTAAGCACGCCCGGGAATAACGATGGTATTATCAGACCGCTGCGGTAGACCTCTTCTAAACCTTAGGATATCGATTACACAACAGTGCAACCTGCGCTGCGATTACTGCCACAAAGAGGGAGA